>CAMLEQ010000063.1 GCA_946479015.1 uncultured Gemmatimonadota bacterium
GCTCACGCCGCGACCCCCTCCAATCCGGCCGCTCGTGGCGATTGTCGCTCGTGGCCACCACCCCCCTCGCCACCCGGCACGCGCCGGCGGCAAAGCGCGCCGGCGCGCCCACGGCGCCAGGGGGTGGTGGTGACGGCGGTGGTGGTGGGGGCGGTGGCGGCGGGGGAGGCGGCGGTGGAGGAAACGACAGCGGCGCCGTCGTCCAGCCGGACGACCCGGGACCGGCCGACGTCCGCTTCACCATCGACGCCACGCACACGACGCCGATCTCGCCGTGGATCTACGGCGTGAACGCCATGACCGAGGATCATCAGCCGGCCGGCTACGCGCCGTGGTACGGCGCCACGCTTCCTCCGGTGTTCACGCTCGACCGGGCTGGGGGGAATCGCTGGTCCGCGTACAACTGGGAGAACAACTACAGCAACGCGGGGCTCGACTACGGCCCGTTCAGCAACGACGCGTATCTGAGCGCCAGCCGCACCCCCGGGGACGCCGTCCGGTCGCGCGCCGCCGCGACGTTCGCGCGCGGCGCCGGGATGCTCGTCACCGTCCCGATGCTCGACTACGTGGCCGCCGATGGAAACGGCCCCACCGGGGCCGATGAGGCGACGCGCGCCACCCGCCTGGCGACGCGCTTCCGCCGGAGCCTCCCGCGGAAGGGCGCGGCGTTCACGCTGTCGCCCAACGCGGGGGATTCCGTGGTGTACCAGGACGAGTTCGTGCACTGGCTGGGCGCCACCTTCCCCGGCCACGGCGCCGAGACGTCGACGCCGATCTTCTTCAGCCTCGACAACGAACCGGACATCTGGTTCTCCACGCACGAGGAGGTGGAGAGCAGGATCGACGGGCAGCCCCGTCTCCAGACGTACGCCGGATTCAGCGACCGCACGATCGCGTATGCATCCGCGGTGAAGGATGCCGCGCCCGGCGCGGTGGTGTTCGGCCCCGCCGTCGCCACCTACGCCGGCATCGCGACGCTCGGTCGCTATCCCACCCCCGACCCCACCTACGGCACGCGCTTCTTCCTCGACGTCTACCTCGACCGCATCCACGCCGAGGAGCAGCGGCAGGGGCGCCGCCTCGTGGACGTCCTCGACATCCACTGGTATCCCGCCGCGGGGAGCGGCGGGCGCGAGATCACCGACGACCGCGCGCCGCAGGATGACGCCATGATCGCCGCCCGGCTCCAGGCGCCGCGATCGCTCTGGGATCCCACGTACGACGAGGGAAGCTGGGTGAACGATGCCCAGCCGGACACCCGTCCCATCGCGCTCCTCCCGAAGCTGCGCGCGCACATCGCGTCCCACGATCCGGGGATGAAGATCGCGATCAGCGAGTACTACTACGGGCGCGGCGGCGACATCTCCGGCGGCCTCGCGCAGGCGGACGTGCTCGGGATCTTCGGGCGGGAGGGAGTGTTCGCCGCCACGCTGTGGCCGCAGGCCGACGTGTCGGCGTCGCCGTACGGCGGCGACGGGAGAAAGGCGTACGCGTACATCTTCGGCGCCTTCGACCTGTTCCGGAACTACGACGGCGCCGGCGCCACGGTCGGAGATCTCGCGGCACGCGCGACCACCTCGAACGCGGCCAGGGCGTCCGTCTACGCCACGGTGGACCGGCAGGGGCGCACCGTGCTCGTGGCGATCAACAAGACGAGCGCTCCGCTCACCGCGGCCATCGCCATCACCGGGCCGCTCGCGACCACCGCGACCATCTATACAATGGCGAGTGGCGCGCCGACACCGGTGCGCAAGCCCGACGTGTCACTCCCGAAGCGGAACGCGCTCGTGCTCACGCTGCCGGCGCTGAGCGCGAGCACAGTGGTGATGCACTAGCCGCGGGTCACCGCATCACGAGCGTGGACACACTCATCGGCGGCATGCGGTAGAGGAGCGTGTTGTTCGCCGCGATCGCCACGTCGGGGAGGCGCCGCGGCGCGGGCACGGTGCCGGTGAGCGTGTACACGCTCGCGGCATGCAGCGGCCCGGGGTGCACCACCTGGATCGCCGCCGGGAGCGCGGCGCGCGTCTTGTTGATGGCGACGATCACGACGTGGCCCGCGCTGTCCACGCTCGCGTAGGCCGAGCTGTGCACCGGATCGCTGGTGGTCGCCTCCACCCCCGTGTCCCCGAAGCGGCCCCCGGCGCCGTCGTAGTTCAGGAACATGTCGAACGCCGCGAAGATGTAGCCGTACGCCAGGTTCCCATCCCCGTGGAGCTCGGCGGACCCGAGGTTCGCCACCGGCCAGAGGTTCGCGGCGAACACCCCCTCGCGCCCGAAGATGCCGAGGACGTCCGCCTCGACGACCCCTCCGGAGATGTCGTTCCCTCCACCGTAGTAGTACTCGGTGATCGCGAGCTTCGTCCCCGGGTAGTGCCGCGCGATCTCCTGGCGGACGCGCGGCAGCAGGCGGATGGGGCCATCCGCCGCCCGCGTCACCCACGTCCCCTCGTCGTACGAGGGATCCCAGAGCGACCGCGGGAGCTGCAACCGCTTCTCGATCTCGCCGACGCTCGGGTCGGGCCTGAGGTTCACCTGCGGGTACCAGTGGAGATCGAGGACGTCCAGCAGCCGCTTCCCCTCCCTGGCCTCCGCCTGACGCATCCCATCGAGGTAGACGTCGAGGAAGAATCGCGAGCCGTAGCGCGGATCGGGCTCGGGGTACCGGCCGAGCGTCGCCATCCCCACCCACCCCGACAGCGCGGGGCCGAACACCAGCGCGTCGGGCGCCACGCGCTTGATGGCGCGCGCATACCGGACACTCTGGTCGATGAACCCCTGGTAGCTCTCGAGGTGCGGCAGCAGCCCGGCGATCTTGCTGTTCACTTCCTCGTGTGTGCTCGACCAGAGATCGGGCTCGTTGTCCAGGCTGAAGAAGATGGGGGTGAGCGGATCGCGCGCGCTGTCGGGGAACTCGTGCTCGAGCCAGTGCACGAACTCGTCCTGGTACACGTACGCATCGCTGGTGTCCGGGGCGAGGGAGAGCGCGCCGGGCTTCGCGGGCCGGCTGATCTTGAAGCGCTTCACCATGCGCTGGTCGTGCGTGAAGTCCGATACCTCCATCGGCCCCGCGCCATCGGCGGCCACCTCGCCGAGCATCGGCACGGTGACGAGCACCCCCTCGTGCCGCGCGAGCGACGCCGCCACGCGCGAGCGGATCGCCTCCCCCGGAACGCGACTCGTGCTCAGGTACTCATCGTTCTCGTACTGATAGTCGTTGCCCGCGTTGCTGTAGTTGTTCTCCCAGTTGTACGCGGACATCCGGTTGCCGCCGAGCCGGTTGAGCGTGAACGGCGGGAACGCGCGGGGATGCCCCCACTTGTCCGGCTCCGTGAAGTTCGCGCCGTAGATGTAGCGCGAGATGGGCCTGCGGATCGCCGTCCTCACCACGATGCGCACGGCGTCCGATCCCATCGCGACGTCACCGTCGCGGGAGGACCAGTGGGCGCGCTGGTTGGCGTCGAGGTCGGGCGTGCACGCGGACGCGGATCCGAGCGCGAGGCACGCGAGCCCCGCGACGAGGCGCACGGCCGTCTGGCGCAACCGGATCGGCGCGATCGTGCCCTTCGGTTGCGCGGTGGGAATGCACATGCTCGACGAGTACCCTGCTCTCGAGAAACGCACGGCGACGCAGCACCGGGCTGGGCCGGAGAAGGTGCGGTAGGCGGTATATTGAAGCGCACTCGGCAGTTGCGCCAGCATCGGCGGGACCCGAGAGCGTGCGGGCACCGACGAGGCACAGCGCAATCGGTAGTTGTGACTGGAATGATTCGGGCCTTGTGACCGATTCCGCTCCCCGCTCGTCGAGACAGTGCGCTCGCGCTCGGGAGCAGGGCGGGCAGCATCGCACGCCTCCGCATGGAGGCCGCGACAAGGGCAAACCCGGCGAAAGCCGGCGACGCAAAGCTACGAGGCTACAGCGCGCAAGCGGGACGTGCGCCACGCCAGTCGAGCCGCCGACGGACCTCTCACTGCGGAGAATCGCCATGCGTCTCTCTACGCGGCAGATGCTGTCTCGTGTGGTCGGACTCGCGCTCGCGACCGCCGGATGCTCGGCGGGCGCCGCCCCCACCTCCGCCCCCACCGATCCTTCGGTCCCAACCCAGCCCGCCACCGTCAGCTCGCTGACCGTCTCGCCGGTTCGTGGCCAGGTGGTGGTCGGCAAGACGCTGCAGCTCGCGGTCGCGGCGAAGGACAGTCGCGGCGTGTCGGTGAGCGATGCGCCCGTGACGTGGTCGGTGGACAAGCCCTCCCTCGCCACGGTGTCGCAGACCGGCATGGTCACCGGTGTCGCGCAGGGCTCCGTCACGGTGCGCGTGACGAGCGGATCGGTCTCCGGCACGAGCACCGTCGATGTGACGCCGGCCGGGACGCCCGCCCCCGAGACGTTCACCTTCTGCACCGACGCGGGCGCGCCGTGCGACTTCATCGGCCTGCGCGATGTCCGCCTCGTGGGCCCGAGCGGCGCGTACGTGCAGCAGACCGCGTATCACACGATCCCGTGCGCCCCGTACGGCTTCGGCGGGCGGAACCCCGCCCCGAACCAGCCGCTCCACTGCGAGTACGGACCGCTCAAGACCACGACCCTCACGAATCCCATGCCCGGGATGGCCGGGCTGCCGGCGCAGGTGATCGTCCCCCTCGGGTCGCCCGGCGCCGCCGCGGCCCAGAGCGAGCCCACGAACGAGACGCCGGAGTTCACCGACGGCTCCGGCTCCTTCCGCACCACGTGCAGCCTGGCGCGCTTCGCGTTCGACGATCCCGTCGTCTTCCCGGGGCAGCCGGGCGCATCGCACCTGCACGCGTTCTTCGGCAACACCGCCGTCACCGCGAGCACCACCGCGCAATCGATCCTGACGAGCGGCAACTCCACCTGCCGCGGCGGCACGCTCAATCGCACCGCCTACTGGGTGCCCGCCGTGTTCGACTCGCGCACCGGCGAGGTGCAGGCGCCGGATGAGGGCGTGTTCTACTACAAGACGGGCTACAACATCGATCCCAAGGTGGTGAAGCCCTTCCCCGAGGGGCTCCGCATGATCGCCGGCGACAAGTCGGCGACCGGCGTCCAGGACTTCGTCGAGTGGGGGTGCCGCGACCACTACGTGGAGAACACGGGGAAGATTCCCACCACCTGTCCAGTGGGCGATGCGGTGCGACTCACGGTGCTCTTCCCGCAGTGCTGGGATGGCGTGCACCTCGACTCGCCGGACCACAAGAGCCACATGGCGTTCCCGATCTACCGGAACCCGCCGCAGGTCAGCACCTGTCCCGCGTCGCATCCGGTCACGCTGCCGCAGATCACCGAGCACTTCGACTACCCGGTGAGCGCGTCGTCGGCGCCGGCGTTCTGGCGCCTCACCTCGGACACGTACAGCACGTCCATTCCGGGCGGGCTCTCCGCGCACGCCGACTGGATGTACGGCTGGAGCAACACCACGTTCGCCACGATCGTGACGCAGTGCCTGAACAAGGCGGTGGACTGCGGCGTGGGCTCGATCGGGAACGGCACGACGTTGTTCTGAGGCGGGATTCCCTCGCCGCCGCGCCGGCGGCGGGCCGTGCTCCCCTCGCGGCGCACGGGATGGAGTGAGTGCGCGGCCGCGGCGTGTGACGCCGCGGCCGCGTCCTGTTCCGGCGCCCCGGAGTGCGGCCTCGGCCGTGTGGGCGGGCATCGCATGTTGCGCCACGCTGGCGTGGTCACAGATTGCTGGTCTGGTGACTCTCACCCGAGCGTGCGTTGCGAGAGGCGACTTCCCTCCCTGATGAGCTGCGACTTGGTCGCCGCGCCTTCGACGGCAAGGCGTGGGAGGATGCCTTCGTGCATCTGTCCGCCGCCGACGCCGGGGAGCCGCTCGAGCCGGGAGATCTCGAGCGACTCGCCGCGGCCGCGAACCTGATGGGCCGAGGACCCGCGAGCATCGACGCTCTGGCCCGCGCGCACCACGCCTACCGGGAGCGCGGCGAGCCGGGGCGCGCGGTGCGCTGTGCATCCTGGCTGGCCCTCTCGCTCCTGCTCGCCGGGGAGCGCGCCAGGGGCAACGGCTGGCTCGCTCGCGCGGAGAGGGTGCTGGAGAGCGCGGAACGCGACTGCCCCGAGCGCGGGTACGTGCAACTGGCGATCGCGCTGCGATCGCTGCTCGAGGGGGATGCCGGTGCGGCACATCGCGCGTTTGAGCAGGCGGCGGCCATCGGCGAGCGTTCCGGCGACCCGGACCTGACGACGCTCGCCCGGCAGGGGGCAGGTCGCGCCCTCATCCGGCTGGGGGACACCGGCCAGGGCGTCGCGCTGCTCGACGAGGCCATGGTGGCCGTGACCGCAGGCGAAGCCTCCCCGATGATCACCGGCGCCGTGTACTGCAGCGTCATCGACGCGTGCCTGGAGATCTACGACCTGTCGCGGGCGCGGGAGTGGACCGCCGCGCTGAACGACTGGTGTGCATCACAGGAGCAGCTCGGTCCGTACCGCGGCCAGTGCCTGGTGCATCGCGCCGAGCTGATGCGAATTCACGGCGCGTGGCCCGAGGCGATGGGCGAGGCGCGCCGGGCGAGCGAGTGGCTGCTGCGCCCCCCCGCGCATCGCGCCGCGGGCGCCGCCTTCTACCAGCTCGCCGAGCTCCACCGGCTTCGCGGCGATTTCGAGCGCGCAGAAGCCGCGTACCGTGACGCGAGCGCATGGGGGCGCGAGCCTCAGCCCGGGCTCGCGTTGCTGCGGCTGGGGCAGGGTCGGGTGGACGCCGCTCGCGCGGCCATCGGCCGTGCGCTCGAGGAGCGTGCGGAGCGCGGCGCGCGCGCCCAGCTCCTCCCCGCCGCCGTGGAGGTGCTGCTCGCGGCGGGGGAGCACCCCGCGGCGCGCACCGCCGCGGATGAGCTGGCGCGGCTCGCGGCCGAGCTCGATGCGTCGTATCTGCGCGTCCTCGCCGCGCAGGCGACGGGGGCGGTGCTGCTCGCCGAAGGACACGCTCGCGACGCGCTCGTCGAGCTGCGCTGGAGCGGCTCGGAGTGGCGAGCGCTCGATGCGCCCTACGATGCCGCGCGCGGGCGCGTGCTCATCGGCCTCGCGTGCCGCGCGCTCGGCGACGAGGACGCCGCAGCGCTGGAGCTGGACGCGGCGCTGGCGGTGTTCCGAACGCTGGAGGCGGGGCCGGACATCGCCCGCGTCCGGGCGCTCTCCCGCCGGGCGCCCCCGGCGGCGGCCGGGCGACTCACCGCGCGAGAGCGCCAGGTGCTCGCCCTCGTGGCGACCGGAATGACGAACCGCGCGATCTCCGGCGCCCTGCGCATCAGCGAGAAGACCGTCGCACGGCACCTCAGCAACATCTTCACCAAGCTCGGCCTCCAGAACCGAGCGGCGGCCACGGCATACGCGTACCGGCACGGCATCGCCGCGCCGCCCACGGCATCGTCTACATAGAATCACCCACACGACCCGCGGCCGCCGCGTGCACGATTCGGCCGACGCGCGCGCCGATCGCGCGCACCATCGTCGTGGCGTTGGTCCGAGCGCATCACTGGACGTTCAGCGAGCGAGGTGTGGGATGAGCAGCATACAGGATCCGGAGCGGGTGGGGACCGTCGTCATCGGCGGTGGACAGTCCGGCCTCTCCGTGGGATATCATCTGGCCCGTCGTCGCATCCCCTTCGTGATCCTCGAGGGGAACGCGCGAGTGGGCGACTCCTGGAGGCAGCGGTGGGACTCGCTGCACCTCTTCACCCCCGCCCGCTACGATGGACTCGCGGGGATGCCCTTCCCCGGCGACCCCGGCGCCTTCCCCACGAAGGACGAGATGGCGGCCTACCTCGAGACGTACGCCGCCCGCTTCGCGCTCCCGGTGCGCACGAGCACCAGGGCGACCCGCCTCGTCAGGCAGGGGGACCGGTATCTGGTCACCACCACCCGCGGCCAGCTCCTCGCCGAACAGGTGGTGGTGGCGATGGCCAGCTACCAAAAGCCGCGCATCCCCGCGTTCGCGGCAGAGCTCGACCCGCGCATCGCGCAGCTCCATTCGAGCGAGTACCGGAGTCCGGCGCAGCTGCGCCATGGGCCCGTGCTCATCGTCGGCGCCGGCAACTCCGGAGCGGACATCGCCGTCGAGATCGCGCGGCGAGGACACGAGACCTGGATGTCGGGGCGTGACACCGGCCACGTGCCGTTCCGTCTGGACTCGTTCCTGGCGCGACACCTGCTCGTGCCGTTCCTGTTCCGGGTCGTGTTCCACCGCGTGCTCACCACGAGTACGCCGATCGGCCGACGGTTGAGGCCGAAGGTGATCGCGCGCGGCGGGCCGCTCATCCGCGTGACTCCCGCCGACCTCGCCGCGGCGCGCGTGCAGCGCGTCCCCCGGACGATCGGCGCGCAACACGGGATGCCGGTCCTGGACGACGGGCGCGTGCTCGACGCGGCGACCGTCATCTGGTGCACGGGCTTCCACCCCGGCTTCTCGTGGATCGGCCTCCCGATCTTCGGCGCCGACGGCGAGCCGGCACAGGAGCGCGGCATCGTCGCGGGCGCGCCGGGGCTCTACTTCGTGGGGCTCCACTTTCTCCACGCGATGTCTTCCACGATGATCCACGGCGTGGAGCGGGACGCGCGGCACGTGGCGGAGGCGGTGGCGCGCAGAGTGCGCTCGACGACGGCGGATCCGCTGGCGGCTATTCAGCCCGCAGCGTGATCGACGGATCCACCCGTGCGGCGCGCCAGGCGGGAAGGCAGCACGCGAGCGCAGACACCGACGCGAGCAGCGCGACCACGCCGGCGTAGGTGATCGGATCCAGCGGCGACACGCCGAACAGCAGCGTGACGATGGCGTGGCTCGCGACCACCGCCACCGCCAGGCCAATGGCGAGGCCGACCGCCGCGAGCGACATGCCGCGGCGCAGCACCAGCGCCACGATGCTTTCGCGCGAGGCCCCCAGCGCCGAGCGGACGCCGATCTCGCGCGTGCGCTCGGCAACGCCGGCGGCGACCACCCCGTAGATGCCGACCGCGCAGAGCAGCAGCGCCACGGCGGCGAATGTCTCGAACAGGATGAGCACGAACCGCCGCTCCGCGGCCGATCTCGCGACCACCGCGTCCATCGTGGACACGCGCACGATCGGTTGCTCCCGGTCCACCGACCACACCGCGCGCTCGACCGCGGGGGCGAGCGCCGCCGCATCCCATCTGGCGCGAACCACCAGCCACCTCGGATTGTCGGGATGGTTCCACTGCGCGCTGGCGACGTACGCCGCGTCCTCTGCCCCCGCCGCGAGCGACATCTGCTTCACGTTCCCCACCACGCCGACGATGGTGAACCACGGCTCGGTCGTGGGTCCCACGTGCACCCGCTGCCCGATCGGGCTCCGGCCGGGAAACTTGCGCCGCGCGAACGACTCGTTGATCAACACCACCCGCGGCGCGTCGGCGGCATCGTGCGCATCGAGCAGGCGGCCGTGGCGGAGCGGGATCCGCATCGTCTCGAAGTACTCCGGCGTCACGCCGTAGCGGAACGCGCTATGGTCCTCGTCGGGATCGTCGTTGGGGCTCGACTCGAAGTGCACCCCGTACTTCTCCCCGTCGCCGCTCAGCGGGAGCTCGCTGGTGAATGCCGCCGCGGTGACGCCCGGCACGCGGCGGACCGCATCCAGCGCGTCCGTGAAGAACCGACGTGCGACCTCGGCGTCGTCGAACCGATGCCCCACGGCCTGCACTTGCATCGTGAGGACGCGGGCGGGGATGAACCCCGGCGCGACGGCGAAGAGCCGTTGCATGCTGCGCCGCAACAGTCCGGCGCCGACCAGCAGCACGAGCGCGAGCGCCACCTCGGCCACGACGAGCGTCGCGCGGGTGACCTGGCGCCCGCCGGCGGTGCGCGGCGACTCCGCCTGGATGCCGGGGTGGAGGTCGCCCCGGGACGCCTGCAGCGCCGGCACGAGTCCAACGAGCAACCCGATCGCGGTGGTGATCGCGAGCGCGACGCCGAACGCGGCACCATCCACGCGGATCGCGCTCGCCCGGGGGAGATCCGGCGGGCTGAGCGCCACCAGCGCCCGAACGCCGAGTGCCGCCACCATCATTCCGAGCACGCCGCCGATCCCCGCGAGCAGTGTGCTCTCGGTGAGCAGCTGCCGGATCAGGCGTGCGCGCCCGGCGCCGAGAGCGGCACGCATGGCCAGCTCGCCGCGCCGCCGCGCGCCGCGGCCGAGCAGCAGGTGCGTCACGTTCACGCACGCCACGGCGAGCACCAGCGTCACCGCACCGAGTATGGCGAGCAACGCGGGGCGCACGCCGCGGGTCAGGTCGTCCCGCAGCGAGTGGACGATCAGCCCCGCCTCGAGCGACGCCCAGCGCGGCCGCGCGAACTCCGCCACGGGAGCGTGCGCGATCGCGCCGAGCTCGCGCGTCGCGCGCCGAACGTCCGCGCCCGGCGCGAGCCGCCCGATCATCCGCAGGTGGTGCCCCCACTCCCTCCCCTCCGGCGGAAGCGAGCGGTCGTACCGCAGCGGTGCCCACAGCTCCGCCTCCGGGGCGAGCACGTCTTCGAACGTGCTCGGCATCACGCCGATCACCGTGAAGAGGTCGCCGTCGAGCGTGATCTCCCGGCCGACCACCGCCGGGTCACCGCCGAAGCGCCGCCGCCAGAGGGCGTCCGCGAGAATCACCACCCGTGGGGCGCCGGGCTGGTCGTCCGCATCCACGAAGTCCCGACCCAGCGCCGGCGGCACGCCGAGGACGCGGAGGAAGCCGGCGCTCACCCGCTGGCCGTCCAGCCGCTCGGGCTCGGCCCGGCCGGCGAGCGTGGGCTGCCACGGCTTCATCACGGCGAGCGCATCGACGGATCGACTCCGCGCCACCAGCTCGCGGTAGGTGCCGAACGTCACGTCGATGGGCGTGCCGTCGGTGGCGTGGTCGGAGATCATCACGATCCGTCCCGAATGCGGGTACGGCATCGGCTCGAACAGGACCGGGCGCACCGCGCTGAAGATCGCCGTCGCGGCGCCGACGCCGAGGGCCAGCGTGAGGGAGGCGACCGCCGTGAAGCCCGGGCTACCGCGCAGCCGTCGCGCCGCGTATCGCAGATCGACGACCACCGTGCTCACCACGTGCTCCCATCCCGACGAGCGGACCTGTTCGCCGGCGGCCGCCGCACTGCCGAGCTCGAGGCGCACCGCCCGTCGCGCCTCCTCGGGAGAGAGCCCACGCGCGATCAGCTCGGCGGTGGCCAGGTCGAACCAGTGGCGCACCTCGTCGGCGACGTCGCGATCGGCCGCGCGCCGGTTCGCGAGCGCGCGCACGCCGCGCGAGAGATGCCGCCACAGTGACATGCGCCTACCCCTCCGCCCGGAGAAGGCGCGCCACCGCCGCCGCACGGCGCGTCCAGTCCTCCGTTTCCGCCGCGAGCTGCTTCCGTCCCGCGCGCGTGAGCGTGTAGTACTTGGCCCGACGCGAGTTCTCCGTCTGCCGCCACTCCGCATCCACGCACCCGGCGCGCTCGAGGCGCTGGAGCGCGGTGAGCAGCGAGCCCGGGTTCACCTTGAACACCCCGCGCGAGATCTGCTCCACGCGCCGCGCAATGCCGAAGCCGTGCATGGGCTGGAGGCTCAGCGTCTTGAGAATGAGGAGATCCAGCGTGCCCTGGATGACGTCGGTGTTCGGCTCGTCCACGTGCGCTCCGGTCGGGCGGTGCGGCACACGATGGGCGCTTTCCTCATGACTGTCAAGAGTTGATCGTCATTGGGAGATCCGCGGCGCGACGGGCGCGGCGTAGGCGTTTCGCGGACGCCGCCGCGCGCAGGATTACAGTTCCGTCATGACCGGGCGCGAGTATGGCGCCGCCAGAGAGCGCGCGTTATCGTGCGCCACGGCTCACCACCCGGATGCTCGACGTCCCGACATCTGGTGGGTGGACGACGTTTCCCGCACCACCGCGAGCTCGCGGTGCCGGGACGCGCGGCGGCGCGGAGGTGCGAGATGGTCCCCCTCGGGTGGGATGCGCAGGTGGTGGCCAGCGCCGAGCAGGTCTCGTGCGACCTCGGCAGCGAGCTGGTCGTGCTCGATCTTCGCGCCGGGATCTACTACGGCCTCACGGACGACGGCGGCGCCACGAGCGTCGGCGCGCGGATCTGGACACTCCTCCAGGAGCGCCGCTCCCTCGGCGAGATCCGCGACCAGCTGCTGCTCGAGTTCGATGTGGACGCCGACCGCTGCGAGGCCGACCTCCTCGCGCTGATCACCGACCTCGCGCAACGCTCCCTGGTGGTCGTGAGCCATGCGTCGCCCGCATGACCACCGACCGGGAGCGCGCCTCCGCGCCGCGCGCGCGCGACCGCCGCCCGCTCGCGTGGGCTCCCCACATCGCGCGCAGACGCCTCCTCCGGGTGGTCTGGTCGCTCGCGCCGGGCGCCGCCGACAGAGCGCGGGCACGGGCTCGCCGCGGGAGGACGCGCGCACGCACGGAGGGTCCACCGGCTCGCCATCCGGCGAGCCATGCAGCTGTCCTTCCCCCGAGAGGGAACGAGTGCATGAACGCCACATCGGAACGGAAGGCGTACGGCACGCCTCGCCTCGTGACGCACGGTAGCGTCGCGAAGCTCACGCAGCACGGGGGCAAACCGAAGGGGCCGACGTACCATCCGCCCCAGGGTCCCCCGCCAGGTCGCCCCCGCGGCCCGAAGCGCTCGGGCTGACCTGCCCGTGGCACGCGACCGCGTCCACGGTCTGACTGTGCGATCGGCCTTGCCCCTGCCGGAGCTCACCCCGTGCTCGGGCAGGGCCGATCGTGGTTCGCGCGCCGACGT
>CAMLEQ010000064.1 GCA_946479015.1 uncultured Gemmatimonadota bacterium
ACACGCGCTCTACCTCCCTCCTCATCCCGTCAGTCTCCCACACGCCACACGCGTTCCATGGTGGTCTAGCAGCTAGGTCCTAGACCCCCTACCCCCCATCCCCTAGAACACGAACGCCACTTTTACGCTCGCTTCTCCTCGCTTGTCCATCGCCGTCTCCAGCGCGCGCCGATACTCCGCGAGCTGGAACGTGTGCGTGAGCAGCGGCCGGATCGGAGCGCGTCCGTCGGCGATCAGGGAGGCCGCCTCGGCGAACGCGCTCACCGGGGCGCTCCCGTGCGCGTGGTCGCCGTAGCACAGGCTTCCGCGCACGGTCAGCTCCTTCAGCCAGAGCGGCGTCCAATCCAGGCCGTTCATCGTGCTCGAGTTGCCGAGCAGCACGATCGTCCCCCCGGCGCGCGTCACGCGCATCGCGTCGTCCATCCCGCGCGCGCCGCCGATGCACACGAAGGTGCGATCGAAGCCGCCGACCCCCACCGGCTTCCCGATGATCGGCTGGAGCAGTCGCGTCTCCGCCGCTTCGGCGAGCGCTTTCAGGTAGTCGCCGCGCGCCGACACGATGCGATGGGCGCCGAGGTGCTCGGCGTGCTCCGCCTGGAAGGCGTGCCTGGCGAGGATGGTGACGTGCGCCTCCGGCGCCAGCGCGCGGAGCGCGGCGAGCGTGAGCAGGCCGATCGAGCCGGCGCCGATCACCAGCACGCGCTCCCCCGCCGCCGGGAGGTTGGCGCGCGCCGCGTGCACCGAGCACGCGAACGGCTCCACGAGCACTCCCTCCTCGTCGCTCATCCCCTCGGGGAGCCGGACGAGCTGCGCCTCGTGCGCCACGAACCGCTCCCCCCAGCTCCCGCCGAGCGCGCGCGTGGTGCCGAGGAGCATCCCCGGCGCGAGCGCGCCGTCGGTGAAGTGGATGCAGCGCGAGTGGTGCCCCGCCGCGCACGCCGCGCACGGCGGCTCGATCCCGCGCGGCTCGCAGCAGAGGAGCGGGTTCGCCGCCACGCGGTCACCCGGGCGCACCGCAGTCACCGCGCTCCCGACCTCGATCACCTCCCCCACGTTCTCATGGCCGAGCACGAACGGGAAGGAGGAGAACGGCGAGGTGGAGGGGCTCGCCTTCAGCGTGATGACGTTCAGGTCGCTCCCGCAGATCCCGCCCATGCGCGTGCGGATGCGCACCCAGCGGTCGCCGGGAAGGGCGGGCTCGTCCACCTCGCCATAGGTGGTGCAGGCGTGGGGCCCGACGTAGAGCGAGTGCGAGAGCTTGCCGGCGGCGAGGGTGGCGAGATACGTCGGGATCGGCGCCGCGAAGCGGATCGCCTTCACGCGGTGGCGGCTCCCGGTGCCGGGGTGATCACGCGCAGCGCGCCGGGGACGCACCGCACCTCGACCGTGGCGGAGGATGCGCGGTTGTACTCGCCGTCCGTCTCGTACGCGGGCGGGGCGGGGAACTGGAGCGCGAACGACGGCGCCTGATGCGTGCACACTTCAGGCAGCGTCACGTGCGTCCCCTTCGACGCCGCACCGAACAGCTTCATTCGCCGGAACGGGGGCGCCACGGCGATGGAGATCGCGTCGAGCATCCCATCGGTGACGCTCGCCTGCGGCGCGATGCGGAAGGTGCCGCCGAAGTTCTTCCCGTTGGCGACGATGAGCATGAGGTGCGCCTTCGCGCCGCGGCCGGCGACGTCGATGGAGATCCCCTTGTAGCCGAAGAGCTGGCGCAGCGCGGAGTACGTGTACACCGCGTCCCCCTTCAGCCAGCGGATCTTCTCCACGTCCTCGATCACCGCGATGTCGAAGCCGAAGCCGGCGACGTTGAGGAAGTACTTCCCCTCGATCGCGCCCACGTCCACGCGCGTATCGGGGCCCTCCACCGCGAGCCGCGCGGTGGCGGCGAAGTCGCGCGCCGGCGCGCCCACGGTCTTGGCGAAGTCGTTCCCGGTGCCCGCGGCGGCGAGGCCGAGCCGCACGTCGGCGCCCGAGCCGATGATCGCGTTCGCCACGTTCCCCCAGGTCCCGTCACCGCCCACGGCGACGATGGTGCCCACCCCCTCCTCGATGGCACGAAGGGCGACCGATCGCTCGTCGCCCTTCGCGGAGGTGAGGCGGATGTCCGTGACGCCGACGGAGGCGAAGGCTCGTCGAACTTCCGCCTCCGCTTTCGCCCCCCGCCCCTTTCCCGAGGCGGGGTTGACGATCACGCAGACGCCGCCGCTCATCGACGAGCGTACGACGCCAGCTGCTTCAGCGGATGGAACGTCTGCAGCCCGTTCTTCATCCACAGCTCGCGGAAGGGGGTGAAGTCCACCTCCCAGTCCTCGAGCAGGTCGGTCATCGCCTGCGAGTGGATGGTGATGCCGCCGCGCTCCTCCTCGTTCTCGCTGAACTGTCCGGCCATCACGATGGTCGAGGTGTACGCGCCATCCTCGTCGTTCATGAACGCCTGGTAGCGGTGCTCCACCGACGACCACTCGTGCTCGGTGACCGTCATGTCGACGATCGGCTGCCCGCGGTCGGTGGCGTGGATGGTGATGTGCCCATCCCCGCGCTCCCAGGCGATCGAGATGTCCTGCATGTAGTGCGGCAGGTGCCAGCGCTCGATCGCGTGCTCGCGCGACTCGCGGGTGGTGGTGCCGAGGCGGAACGTGTAGAACGCGGAGCGCGGCCAGGGCTGCCCCTGCTCGATGCGCGGGGCCACGAGGATGGAGAGAATCAGCTCCCCGTACTCCCCCACCGGGCTGTCGTGGAAGTCGAAGGCCATCACCGACAGCACGCTCGAGCCATGGTGCGGCTCGATGGGCTGGAGGTCCGGCGGAAGGATCGCGCGCGCGTTCTCGGTGGGGAACTCGAAGAACCCGCCGATCGCGTCGCGGAAGTGGTACTGCACGAAGCCGTCCTTGCTGCTCATACGAGAATCCCCTCTTCACGAAGGACGCGGACGAGGATCGCGACGCCCTCGTCGAGCTGTTCGAAGGTGTGCGACGCCGAGATGGACACGCGGAAGCGCGACCGGTGCTTGGCGACCGCCGGATAGATCACGGGCTGCAGGTACAGTCCGGCACGGAAGAGCTTGTGCCCCAGCTCGAAGATGCGCCGGTCGTTGCGGATCATGACGGGGATGATCTGCGACGTCGAGTCGCCGACATCCACGCCTTCTTCCTCGAGGCGACGCCGGATGTAGCGCACGTTCTCCCACATGCGCTCGCGGAGCTGCGGCTCGGCCTGGGCCAGCTCGAGCGACTTGAGCACGCCCGCCGTGACCACCGGCGAGAGCGCGCAGGAGAACACGCGCGACCGCGCGAACCCCTTCAGGTAGTTGTACAGCGCCTTCGTGCCGGCGACGTAGCCGCCCTGTCCGCCGAGCGCCTTGGAGAAGGTGCCGATGTGCACGTCCACCTCGTCCTCCAGCCCGTACATCTCGGCCACGCCGCGTCCGTTCGGGCCGTAGATGAAGGCGGAGTGCGCCTCATCGAGCATGATGCGCGCGCCGTACTTCTTGGCCACGGCCACCATCTCCGGGAGCGGGCAGACGTCGCCATCCATGGAGTACACGCCCTCGATGGCGACGAGCTTCTTCCCCGTCGTCTGCTTGAGCTTCTTCTCGAGGTCGGCGGGGCTGTTGTGACGGAAGAAGCGGACGTTCGCCTTCGAGAGGATGGCGCCGTCCACGATGCTCGCGTGCGCGTTCTGGTCGGCGATCACCCAGTCGCCGGGACGCATGAGCCCGGAGATCATCCCGACGTTCGTGCTGTACCCCGTCGGGAAGACCATCACCGCTTCCTTCCGCTTGAACTTGGCCAGCGCTTCCTCGAGCCGGACGTGCACGTCCATCGTCCCGCTCAGGATCGGCGAGCCGGCGGCGCCGAGGCCGAACTGATCGAGCGCTGCCTTCGCGGCGGCGATCACCTCGGGACGGTACGACAGCCCGAGATAGTTGTAGGACGATAGATTGAGAAGCTTGACGTGCTCGTGGTGCAGCCCCTCGGTGAGGTCGATCCTCCCCTGTGGCGGCGTTGACATCGCCTGCGCGAACAGGTAGTAACCCTGCTTCAGCGCCTTGGTGTACCACTCGTTGTACGGCTCCAGAATCGCGAACGGGTCGTCGCTCGACGAGTAGAAGAAGCTACTGTAATCGTAGTCGGAGACGCTCATGCTCGTCTGCGCTTCGACTCGTGTTGCCATGGGTGACCTCCACTTGAGTGCCGACAGCACCGAACTGGCCATGCCCCGCGCCGCCACGGAATCCCGGGCCGGCCGCCTTGGGCGAGCGCTACGCAGCGCCGTCTTCTTCGCCGTCTACTTCGCGTACCTGACCATCGTGATCGGGCTCGGCCAGCGTCTCGTGCTCTGGCCGGCGATGCTGCTCGCGCCGCGCCGCCGCCCCCGACTCGTTCGTGCGTGGCTCCGCTTCCACGCTCGTATGACCCTCCGCATGGCCCGCGCCCTCGCCGGCTTCCGCGTCACGATCCGCGGCGCGATCCCCGCCGAGTGCTGCATCGTCGTCATGAACCATCAGTCCGTGCTCGACATCCCCATCGGGCTCGAGCTCGTACCCGGTCCGTACCCCCTCATCCCGACCCGCGACCGCTATCGTCGCGGGATCCCCGGCATCTCCCCGCTCGCGCGGCTCGCCGGCTTCCCCTTCGTCACCCAGAAGCGCACCCTCGCGCGTTCCGAGCTCACCGCCCTCACCGCCGGCGCCGACCTGGTGGCCCGCGGCGAGCGCTCGTACCTCATCTTTCCCGAGGGACACCGCTCCCGCGACGGACGCATGGGCCGCTTCATGCGCAACGGCCTCCGCATCGTCCTCGCCAGGGCGCAACGTCCAGTCTACTGCGTCGTCGTCGATGGCATGTCCCACACCCGCACCTTCGCCGACGCGATGGTCCGCTTCGCCGGCACCACCGTCCAGATCCGCGTGCTCGGTCCCTTCGCCCCACCCGCCGATGAGGCGTCCGTGGACACCTTCATCGACACGCTTCACGAGCGCATGACTGCCACGCTCGCCGAGATGCGAGTCCCGACGCCCGGCCAGGAGCCCCGTGCCGCAGATCTCCTCGGTGCTCGCTGACCCCGAGCTGCGCGCCGCCCTCGGCGCCGACCTCGACGCGCCCCCCACCCCCCGCACCACGCAGCTCGCCGCCTACCTGGCGCGCGCGTTCGGTCCATCGACGCGCGCCATCATTCATTACGGCTCGCACGCGCAGCGGTCCGACGCCCGGCCCGACAGCGCGCACGACTTCTTCATAGTCGTCGAGCGGTACGCCGATGCCTACCGCTCGCTCGCCGCACTGGCGGGCACGAGCTTTCGCCCCCGCGCCGCGGCACTGCTCAACCACGTGCTCCCGCCCAACGTCATCGCCGTCACCGAAGGTGATGCCGTCCCTCCGCTCCACGCGAAGTGCGCCGTGCTCTCCCTCGACGACCTGCGGCGCGCCTGCTCCGCGCGCGCGCGCGATCACTTCACCCAGGGGCGCCTCTTCCAGCAGGTGCAGCTCGTGTGGACGAGCGACGCCGCCAGTCGAGAGGCAGTGATCGACGCGCTCCTCGAAGCCCGCGTGCGGACCTTCGAGTGGGGGCGTCCCTATCTGCCAGCCACGTTCGACGCGGAAACATACTGCACGACACTGCTCGACACGTCGTACGCGGCGGAGATCCGGCCGGAAGGGCGAGAGCGCGTGGTCGCGCTCATCGGGGCGCAGCGAGAGACTCTGGTTCGGATGTATGATGCGCTGCTCCAACACCTTGTCGCACAAAGGATACTCGCATCGCACGGGAAAGTCTACACCGACCTCCGCCCTGCCGGGGGGTGGCCCAAGTTCCGTGCCGCCATGTATTTCCGGCGCAGCAAACTGCGCGCGACGCTGCGCTGGCTCAAGTACATCGCGCTCTATGACGACTGGCTCGACTACATTGTGCTCAAGGTGGCGCGCCGCAGCGGCGTGACGGTCGAGCTGACCGCGCGCGAGCGGCGCTGGCCGCTCATCTTTCTCTGGCCGAAAGCCATTCGCTACCTGCGCTCCAGACCACAACGACGCAGCTGACATGTCCGTCTCCACATACGTCGCGCTGGCGCTCGCCGCGTGCTTCGTCCTGACGATGCCGCTCTACGGCATCCTGTCGCGCAACCGCCCCATCGACGCGGATGTCGCCCGCCGTCCCACCACCTTCCTGCTCGGCTACTGGGTGCGCGATTGGCTCATGTGGCTCATCTCCCCCGTCGAGCGGCTGCTGGTGGCGTGGCGCGTCTCCCCCGATTTCTTCAATTACTTCGGCGCGGCGATGGGGCTCGCCGCCGGGATCGCGTACGGTCGTGACGAGCTGGCGGTGGGCGGGTGGTTCGTCCTCCTCGGCGGCCTCGCCGACATCCTGGACGGGCGCATCGCGCGCGCGCGCGGCATCGCCTCCGACTACGGCGAGTTCCTCGACTCGATGCTCGACCGCTTCGCCGAGATGTTCGCCTACATGGGGATCGCCATCTACTTCGAGTCGCGCTGGTGGGCGATGCTCGCCACCATCCTCGCCCTCGGAGCCTCCCTCATGGTGAGCTACGCGAGAGCGAAGGGGGGAGAGGTGGGGGTGGACTGCAAGGGCGGGGTGATGCAGCGCGCGGAGCGGCTGGTGCTGCTCGCTCTCGCCTCGCTGCTCGACAGCGTGGTGACCGGGTGGCTCGGCTGGCGCCCGGGCGTGCTCCTGCTCGCGGCGGTGGTGGTGATCGGGGTGGGCTCGCTCGGCACGGCGGTGTACCGCACGGTGTTCATCGCCCGCGCGCTCCGCGCGCGCGAGGTGGCGGCGAAGGAGTGACGACGCGCCGCGGTGCGCCGCGCCCGCGCTCCGCGTCGACTCGATTGCATCGCGGCGATACAGCATGCCATGATTCGATACGAGGCGGCGCGGGGCACACGGCCGGAACGGTCACCATAACTCACGGATTGACAACGTATTACTCGGTCGCATCGGCCGCGCGTTCCGCGGCGTGCCCCCTGCTCTGGGCGATGACGGACGGTTCTCCGGCACCCGACTCTCAGCCCAGGAGCGCGCCATGTTTCGCCACACACTCGCCCTGCCATTGATCGCCATCGCCGCGCTGGCGTGCAGCGACGCCACGAGTCCGTCGGGGGGGAACGCGCACCCGATGAGCGTCGCGTTCGGCACCGCCCCCGCCGCCAGCGCGCGCGTCGCGGCCGGCCAGCCGGTCATCTCCCCGGACGTCACCATCGGCGATGCCGCACACTCGCTGGTGATCACGAGGGCGCAGCTCGTGATCGGGAAGATGGAGCTGAAGACAGCCGACAGCGCCTCGTGCGACGGTGGCGAGCACGACTCGGACTGCAGCGAGATCGAGAGCGGGCCGACGCTCGTGGACCTGCCGCTCACCGCCGGGGCCAGCACCGCGCTCGATGTCTCCGTCCCCGCGGGCACCTACCGCAAGCTGGAGCTGAAGGTGCGCGCGCCGGAGCGCGGCGAAGACGACGCCTCCGCCTTCCTCGCCGCCCACCCCGACTTCCAGGGGGTGAGCCTGCGCGTGGACGGCACGTTCGATGGCGTGGCGTTCACCTACACCACCTCGCTCGAGGCCGAGCTGGAGATGGAGTTCGAGCCGCCGCTGGTGGTGGACGCGGGCGGGAAGAACATCACCGTGAACGTGGACGTCTCCACCTGGTTCCGGACGGCGGGCGGGGTGGTGATCGATCCGGCCACCGCGCTCGCGGGTGGCGAGAACGAAGCGCTCGTCGCGTCCAACATCCGCGCATCGTTCGGGGCCTTCGAGGATGACGACCACGATGGCCACGACGACCACGGGTCGGACGGCGAGGGCCATCACTGACATCTGCCAGCGGCGGAGGGAGATCCCTCCGCCGCGTCTCCCCGTGCCGACACTCACTCTCCTCTCCCTCAGCGATTCGTTCGCCGCCATGTGGTCAGAGCTCGCCGCCGACTGCGGACTCACGCTCGTCACGGCCGACGGACCGGAGGCCTTCGACCGGCTTTCGGGCGCGGTGGGAGTGATCGCCGCGGGGGGCGCGGAGGAGGAGCTGGAGCCGATGTTCCGGCGCATCGCGCCGGCGGGGGCGGAGGTGGCGGCGGTGGGAGCGCTCCCCGATCACCGCATCGCCGTGGGCGTGGCGCGCGCCGGGGCCTCCGAGTACTTCGCGCTCCCGGGGGATCGCGAGCTGCTGCGCTCCTGGCTGCGCGAGCGCGGGGAGCGGCTCCGGTCGGCGGCGAGCCGCCACGCGTTCGCCGCGCGCGAGGAGGCGAAGTACCGTTTCGAGGGGATCCTCGGGTCGAGCGCGGCGTTGCGCGCGGCGCTCGACCGCGCCTCGCGCATCATCCCGCACGCCAACGTCACGGTGCTCATCCAGGGGGAGACGGGGGCCGGGAAGGAGCTGCTGGCGCGGGCCATTCACTACAACGGCCCGCGGCGCGAGGCGCCGTTCGTCGACGTCAACTGCGCGGCGATCCCCGACACGCTGCTCGAGAGTGAGCTGTTCGGCCACGAGAAGGGGGCGTTCACCGACGCGTCGGTGGCCAAGCCGGGGCTGTTCGAGGTGGCGAACGGCGGAACGCTCTTCCTCGACGAGATCGGCCACCTCCCGCTGACGGTGCAGGGGAAGCTGCTCCGCGCGCTCGAGGAGCGTGTGGTGCGGCGCGTGGGCGGGACGAAGAACATCCCCGTGGACGTGCGGGTGATCGCGGCGACGCACGTGGAGCTGGCCGAAGCGTCGCGGCGCGGCGAGTTCCGGGAGGACCTGTACTTCCGGCTGAACGTGGTGCCGCTGCGCATCCCGCCGCTGCGCGACCGGCGGGAGGACGTGCTCCCGCTGGCGCGCCATTTCGTGGCGCGCTTCGCTCGCGAGTACGGGCTCCCCGAGCCGGCGCTCACCGCGGGCGCGGAGCGCGAGCTCCTGGCGCGCGCGTGGCCGGGGAACGTGCGCGAGCTGCGCAACGCGGTGGAGCGCGCGCTCCTCCTCGGCTCCGGGGGAGCGCTCGACGCGCGCGACTTCGCGCCGGAGGAGTCGACGCCATCGCCCTCCGCCGGCGCGCTCCCTTTCCCGGCGACACTCGGCGCCATCGCCCGCGCGGCGGCGCACGAGATGATGGCGGTCTGCGATGGAAACAAGAGCGCGGCGGCGCGGCGCCTCGGGATCTCGCGCCCGCGGCTGCAGCGACTGCTGGACGCATCCGACGAAACGGATCTGGAGGGAGACGACGATGTTTGAGCGACGGTTGGCCGGGGCTGCGCTGCTGGTGCTGGCCGCGGCATGCGGGGGGAGCACCGATCCCGGCGATGGCGGCACCCCGGGTGACCAGCTCCACTTCCTGCGCCCGGCGGCGGACGCGCCGGCGCTGGTGTCATCCTCGGTCACGTTCTGGGCGTATCGCGATCGCGACAGCCAGGGGGTGATCTGGTACCACAAGCGCGCCGATCAGTCGGACTCGAGCGAGTTCGTGGAGTTCCGCGTCCCCAGCCAGTCGATCGCCCAGGATTCCGTCCAGATCACGATGACCGTGGTGGATCCGACGCGGCTGGTGGTGGAGTTCCAGCCGTCGGGGCTCCAGTTCGCGAGCGACCGGCCGGCGCGCCTCAAGCTGAAGTACGCCGAGGCGGACGCCGACCTGAACGACGACGGGATCGTGAACGCCACCGACGCCGCGCTGAAGGCGCTCCTGTCGATCTGGCGGCAGGAGCAGCCTGGCGATCCGTGGGTGAAGGTCCCCAGCACGTCGGTCACGCTCGACGACGACGTGGAGGCGGACATCTTCGGCTTCACGCGGTACGCGATCGCGTACTGAGCGCGCATGGCACACCCCGCGGATGGCGCCGAGCTGCTCCCGGTCGCCCGTGCCCTCGCGGCGCGCGGCGACTGGGAGGGGCTGCGCGCGTGGCTCGAGCCGGCCGCCGCTTCCACCGGCGGCGGAGCGGAGATCGTGCTGCTGCTCGCGGAGGCCGAGCTGCGCCTCGGCGATCCGGCGCGGGCGCGCTCGCGGCTCGACGGCGCGATCCCGGCGCTCGCGCGGCTGGGCGATCGGCCGGCGCAGCGGCGCGCGCTGAATCTCCTCGGCGCGGCGCGCTTCGAGGTGGGGGAGCTGGAAGGGGAGGAGGGAGCGGAGGAGGCGTTCTCTCGAGCGCTGGAGCTGGCGAACGAGGACGGGGATGCGCTGCTCGTGGCGCGGGCGACGAACAACCTCGGAGCCATCGCCAACATCCGCGGGCGGCGCGATGCCGCGCTGGCGATGTACCAGCTCGCGGTGCCGGCGTACCAGCGGATCGGGAGCGCCGTGGGGCTCGCGGAGTGCTTCCACAACATGGCCATCACGTATCGCGACGCCCGGCACGTGGAGCTGGCGGACGAGTGCGAGCGGCGCGCGATCGAGTTCGCGCGGGAGGCGGGGAGCGCGCGGCTGCTGGCGATGGCGCGCGCGGGGCGGGCGGAGCTCTCCCTGCTGCGCGGCGACGCGCGACTGGCGCACGCCGGCGCGACGCTGGCGGCCGCGGAGTACGGCGCCATCCCCGATCCGGTCGGGGAGGCCGACGCGCTCCGGCTGGTGGGCGCGGCGCTCGCCGCGCTCGGGGAGCGGACGGAGGCGCTCGATGCGCTGGAGCGCGCCGTGCGGCAGGCGCATGAGCACGGCAGCGCACTGATCGAAGGGGAAGCGCTCCTCGCGCGAGCGGCGCTCCACCTGTCGACGGGAGAGCGGGAGAGCGCGCGCGTGGACGCGGGTGGCGCGCACGCGATCTTCACCCGACTCGGCGCGACGGCGGAGCGCCAAGCGGTGGAGCGGTTGCTCGCGTCGCTCGCGATCGGAGAGTGATCTAGCTCACAAATCCGTCGACGCCGCACGCGCGCGTGCGGCGTCGAGCGCGCGGCGGATTTCCTTCCGCCGCTTCGGCCCGACTCCTGCGGGAGTGTTCGCTCGTGAGCCTGGGCGCGTCGATGCACCGCGACAGGTGCTCGCGCGTGGAAGCTCACGCTCGCAGGAGAGTGGGAGGCATGCCGTCGTCGAAGGTCACAGCGCTGGTCGGAACCTGTCTCGTGATCGCGTCCGCCTGCGGGCGCGACGCCACCGCGCCCCCGGCCCCCGCGCCCGGGCCGGACTCCACCGATCCCTCGTTCATCCGCGCGCGCGCCGATGCGCCGCAGCTCACCGTCGCGCGGATCAGCTTCTGGGCCACCCGCGCCGAGGAGCGCACGGGGGCGCTCTACTTCCGCAGCACCACGGGCGATCCCGCGGACTCCACCCAGCTCGTGCGCCTGACGATTCCGCGCGGCGCGCTGGCGCGCCTCCCGGACGGCTCGCGCGTCGGCCGGCGCGATTCCGTGCAGATCACCATGACGCTCGTCGACCCCGAGCACATGATCGTGGAGATGGAGCCCTCCGGGCTCCGGTTCTCGAACGGCCATCCGGCGCACCTGGACTTCGGCTACGAGCAGGCGAGCGACGACATCGACGGCGACGGCCAGGTGGATGGCGAGGACCAGGTGAAGGAGGCCGGGCTGCGTCTGTGGCGGCGCGAGACGCCCGGCGATCCGTGGCTCCCGGTGGGCGGGAGCAAGCACCAGCCGCACAAGCACATCGACGGTGACATCGAGGGGTTCACGCAATATGCGATTGCCTACTGACCGGCTGCGCGATCACGTTCCACTCCCCGCGGAGATGAACGACCTGCTCGTCACGGCGCGCGCCGACACGGCCGCCGGCTGCTGGAGCGACGTACGCACGTTGCTCGCGGACCGGGAGCTGGAGCGCGAGGAGCGCCCCGAGCTGGCGGTGTATCTCGCCGAGGCGGAGATGCGCCTGGGCGAGCCGACGCTGGCGCGCCAGCTGCTGCTCGCGGCGATCCCGTCGCTGGAGCACGGCGCGGCGGACGAGGTGCTGCGCCGCGCCACGAACATCCTGGGCGCCGCGAACTTCGCGCTCGGCGAGATCGAGCGGGCGGAAGCCGCCTTCGGCCGCGCGCTGGAGCTGGCGTACGCCGCGGGCGATCTGCTGCTGGTGGCGCGGGTGATGAACAACCTGGGCGCGATCGCCAACGTGCGCGGCGCGCGCGAGCGGGCGCTCGCGCTCTACCGGCTCTCCCTCCCCGCGTACGAGCGGCTGGAGTGCACCGTGGGAATCGCCGAGACGCGGCACAACATCGCGATCACCTACCGCGACCTGCGATGCTGGGCGGAGGCGGAGGCGCACGAGCGGTGCGCGCTGGCGCTCGCGCGCGAGGCGCGCGAGCCGCGACTGGAGCAGATGGCGCGCGTGGGGCTGGCGCTGCTGTCGCTGCTGCGCGGCAACCCCGCCGGAGCCGACGGCGACGCCACGCGCGCGGCAGTCGCCTGCGCGTCGACCACCGATCCGGTGGGGGAGGCCGACGCGCTGCGCCTCGTGGGCGCCGCGCGCGCCGCGATCGGGGAGTGCGAGGGAGCGCTGGACGTGCTCGAGCGCGCCGTGGCGCTCGCGCGCCGGCACGGCTGCACGCTCATCGAGGCCGAGGCGCTGCACGTGCGCGCGGAGCTGTACGACCGCTGCGGGATGGCGGGGGAGGCGGCGCGGGACCGGGAGGCGGCGGGGGAGCTGAGGGCTCGGTTGGGAGCTGGGACCTAGTCTCCAGACCACGGAGCTAGGACCTGGTGGCTAGACCACCATGAAACGCGTGTGGCGTGTGGGGGACTGACGGAAAGAGGAGTGAGGTACGGCGCGTGTAGGTTCGTGTGTAGGTGAACTCTCTCTACATCCGAACCTACTCGCGCTCTACCTAACCCCTCTT
>CAMLEQ010000065.1 GCA_946479015.1 uncultured Gemmatimonadota bacterium
ACGGAGCCCACCACGGCCCGCGTCACGCCCGTCCACGGAGCCCACCACGGCCGCCACCAGGCCACGGAGCGCGCCTGCCCAACGCCGTCCGGGGGTCCGATGTATCACACGCTACAGCCCTCCAACTCCGACCCCATGCCCGCTCGCCTCGTCGCGATCCGCGCGGCCGTCGCCGCGCTACTCGTCGCCGCTCCCGCCGTGCTCCGCGCGCAGGTCGGCAGCTCCACCGACATCCTCACCGGCACCGTCGCCGACTCCACCGGCCGCCCCCTCGAGGGCGCCACCGTCGAGGCCACGTCCGTCGACACGCGGATCACGCGCCACACCACCACCGGCGGGAACGGGCGCTACACCATCGTCTTTCCCGACGGCGGCGGGCAGTACCGCGTCACCGTGCGCTACCTCGGGATGAGCCCCGCCACCTTCGTCGTCGCTCGTCAGGCGGATGAGGACCGCCTCGTGCGCGACGTCCGGATGTCCCCCACCGCGTTCACCCTCGAGGCCGTGACCGTGCGCGCGCGCAGGCGGCGCGCCCCTCAGGACGAGCGCCCCACCCCCGGATCCACCGGGCGCGCCATCGGCGGCGATCAGGCCGCGCGTCTCCCCGTGGATGCGAGCGACCTGAACGACCTCGCCGCGCTCGCGCCCGGCGTGGTCCCCATCGCTGGCAGCGACTCCACCGCCGCCGGCTTCTCCGTCGCCGGACTCCCGCCGACGGCGAACAACATCACCGTCGACGGACTCTCCTTCGGCGCCACGTCGATCCCGCAGGATGCCGTGCGCGCCACGCGCGTGGTCACCAATACCTACGACGTGGCACGCGGACAGTTCATGGGCGCGCAGGTGGCCACCACCACCCGCGGCGGCACGAACGTCCCCGCGGGCTCCTTCAACTACTCGCTCCGCGATCGCGGGCTCGCCTTCGGCGTCGATCCCAACTCCCCCTTCGCCGCCGGCTACACGCAGAACCAGCTCGGCGGCGGCTTCGGCGGACCGATCGTGCACGACAAGCTCTTCGGCTTCGCCGCGCTCCAGTGGCGCCGGCGCTCCGACGTGCAGCCGTCGCTGCTCGACGCGAACGCCGTCACCCTCCAGCGGCTCGGCGCGAGCCCGGACTCCGTGTCGCGCTTCCTGGACGACATGAGCGCCTTCGGCATCCCCGCCGCCCCCGACGGCTTCGATCCCAACCGGCTGAACCAGAGCGTGTCCGGGCTCGCGCGCGTGGACTGGCTCCTCTCCGAGAATCACACGCTCATGCTCCGCGGCGACTGGCGGTGGAACGACCAGGACCCCTCGCGCGTGGGCACGCTCGCGCTTCCCAGCAGCGGCGGCACGCAGACGGGACACGGCGGCGGGATCATGGCGTCGCTCACGTCGCGCCTCGGCACCGTCATCAACGAGCTGCGCGCGTACGGCTCCGCCGACGTGCGGCGCTCCGAGCCCTTCCTCTCCCTCCCACAAGGGCGCGTGCAGTTGGCGTCGGCGTTCGGCGACTCCAGCCGCGCCGTGTCCACCATCGTCTTCGGCGGCAACGCGGGGCTCCCCCAGACGGGAGACACGAAGTCGCTCGAGGCGTCCGACGAGCTGTCGTGGCTCCCTGGCGACGCATCGCACCGCATCAAGCTCGGCGTGCTCGTCGACGCGCAGCGCTCCACGCAGGACGTGACGACCAACCGCGAGGGGACGTTCACCTTCCACAGCCTGGAGGACCTGGAGGCGAACCGCCCGTCGTCGTTCACGCGCACGCTCGCCCCCACGCTCCGCGCCGCCACGTCGTTCGCCCCGGCGGTGTACCTCGGCGACACCTGGCGCCGCAGCCGCGCGCTCCAGCTCACGTACGGCGTGCGCGTGGAGCACTCGTCGTTCGGCGGCGCCCCGGCGCGCAACGCGCTCGTGGACTCGCTGTTCGCGCTCCGCACCGACCGCTTCCCCTCGGAGACGCACGTGAGCCCGCGCGTGGGGTTCACGTGGATGCTCGGCGGCGCCGATGGCGGCGCCGTCCCCACGGTGGTGCGCGGCGGCGTGGGAGAGTTCCGGAGCCCCATCCAGACCGGCCTCCTCTCCGCCGCGCAGGGCGCAACGGGGAGCACGGGGGCCGAGTCGCAGCTCGTGTGCGTGGGCGACGGCGTCCCCGCGCCCGACTGGGGGGAATACCTCTCCGATCCCGCCGCCATCCCCACCGCGTGCACCGTCGCCGTCGAGCCGGTGGCCGACTCCGCCCGGCCCGCCGTGACCGCGTTCGCCCCCGGCTACGGCGCGCCGCGCGCGTGGCGCGCATCGCTCGGGGTGCAGCGCCGCTTCCTGGACCGCTACGGCGCGAGCATCGACGTGAGCCTCACGCGCGGCACCAACCTCGGGAGCGTGCGCGACGTGAACCTCGACCCCACCCCGCGCTTCGGGCTCGCCGACGAGGGCGGACGCCCGGTGTTCGTCCCCGCGAGCGCCATCGTGCCGGCCACCGGCACCGCGCAGTTCTTCGACTCGCGGCTGCACCCGGAGCTGGGGTACGTGCTGGCGATGGGCTCCGGGCTCGAGTCGCGCAGCGCGCAGGTGACGCTCTCCCTCAACGGCTTCACCATGGGCGGGCTCGTCTTCCAGGCGTCGTACACCTGGCTCCGCGCGCGCGACCAGTCGTCGTTCACCTGCTGCTCCGCCGTGCAGGGGCTCGATGCGCCCACCACGGCGGGGAACCCGAACGTGCCGGAGTGGGCGACGAGCGACAACCAGCGCACGCACTCCTTCCTGCTCACCGCCACGTATCCCGTCACCTCGGCGGTGGAGGTCACGGCGGTGGGACGCCTCCTCTCCGGCGCGCCCTTCACCCCCATGGTGGCCTCCGACATCAACGGCGACGGGCTGCGGAACGACCGCGCGTTCATCTTCGACCCCGCCACCACCACCGACACCGCGGTGGCGAGCGCGATGCGGCGCGTGCTCACCGACGTCCCCTCCGGGGTACGCCAGTGCCTGACGAGTCAGCTCGGCGGAGTGGCCGCGCGCAACAGTTGCACCGGCCCGTGGCAGCCGTCGCTCGATCTCCAGCTCAACGTCCGGCCGAGCGCGTTCGGGCTCGACCGCCGCCTCACCCTCAGCGTGGTGACCGTGAACATGCTCGCGGGGGTCGACCAGCTCCTGCACGGCAGCAACGACCTGCGCGGCTGGGGCTCGTTCACGCGCCCCGATGGCACGCTCCTCTACGTGCGCGGCTTCGACCCCGCCACCAACGAGTACCGCTACCAGGTGAACGAGCGCTTCGGCACCACGCGCGGCGCGGCGGCCGTGTTCCGCGCCCCCTTCCAGCTCGCGATCCAGCTGCGCTACACCGTGGGCCCCGACCAGGCGCGCGACCGGCTGCGCGGCATCTTCGGCCGCGGCGGCGCGCGCGGCGGCCCCGGCGGGGGCGCCGACGCGGCGGCGGGGAACGCGGCCGACTTCGCCGACCGCTTCGCGCGCATGGTGCCGAACCCCGTGGCGCGGCTGCTCGAGATGCGCGACACGCTCGCGCTCACCGACGACCAGGCCGCGCGACTCGGCGCGCTCCGCGACTCGCTCGACCGGGAGAACGGCGCGCTCGCCGACAGCATCCGCGCCGCGATCCAGCGCGCCGGCGACCGCCCCGATCCCGCGCGCCTCTTCGCCACCATCCGCCCGAGCCTCCAGGCCGCGCGCGAGAACGCGCGCAAGGCGCTCGATGCGGCGCGCGGCATCCTCACCGCCGAGCAGTGGAAGAAGGTGCCCGAGGACGCCAGGACGACCGGCGTCCGCCGCCCGCGACGCGACCAGTGATCGCACGCCCGATGTCGACGGATCGCTCAGTCACTCACCCTCACCATCCATGAACACGTCCTCCCGCTTCGCCGCGACGCTCGCGGCACCCGTGCTTCTCTCACTCGCCGCCGCCGCCGCCCCGGCCACCGTGAGCGCGCAGTCCCGCGACGGAGCCCCCTCCGACAGCACCCACTCCACCTGGCTCATGGTGAACGTGGTCGACCTCATGCTCACCCACCGGAGCGAGCTCGAGCTGGCCGACAGCCAGGTCACGCGCCTCCAACAGATCGGGGCCACGCACGATTCGGCGAACGCTCCACTCCGCGCGCGCCTCGACTCGCTGCGCGGCGAGCGCGGCGCCGGCGATGCCGGCGACGCGGACCGCTCCGCCATGCGCGAGCGCTTCCAGGGGATGCGCGACACCTTCGCCAGCATGCGCGACCACGACCAGGCGGCGCGCAAGGACGCCTACGCGATGCTCACGAAGGACCAGAAGAAGAAGGCCGAACGGCTCGAGGACGATGCGCGTAAATCGATGGGAGATGATTGGCGGCGGAGTGGCCGGGGCGGGCGCCGTGGGATGGGTGGACGCGGCGGTTGGGGCGGGCGCCGCCCCGGCGGGATGGGGGGAACGGGCGGGATGGGATTTCCGCCGCCGGCGTGACGAGCCCGTGTCCGGATCCGGCGCGGCGCCCGTTCCGCTGGCGGCATCCACGCGGAGAGCTCGGATTCATGCGGATCTGCCCCTCGAAGCCCGCGCGGCGATGAGCGCCCGCCCGCTGCGGGAGCGCGACGATGACGTCGGGCTCCCGCCGCTCTCCCCCGCCGAGGAGCGCTCGCTCGTGGAGCGCGTGCGCGCCGGCGATGCGGCGGCGTTCGAGGCGCTCGTGCGCCGCCACCTGCGGCGCGCGTACGCCGTCGCGTACCGAGTGCTGCTGCACCGCGAGGACGCGGAGGACCTGGTGCAGGAGGCGTTCATGGCGGCGCTCGAGCACATCGAGACGTTCGACGTCGGCCGCCCGTTCGCGCCCTGGCTCTGCCGCATCGTGCTGAACCGCGCGCTCAACGCCAGGCGCTCGCGCGCCCTCCGGCGCACGGAGCCGGTGAGCGAGGTGGTGGGCGACACGCGCCCCGCCCCCGACGTGGACGTGGAGCGCGCCGAGGTGCGCGAGCGCTTCGCCGCGGCGCTCGACCGGCTCGCCGAGCGGCAGCGCCTCGTGGTGCGCCTGATCGACGGCGATGGGCTGGACGCCGCCGCGGTGGCGGCGATGCTCGACGTGGCGCCGGGCACCATCCGCTGGTACCTGCACCAGGCGCGTACCGCGCTTCGCGCGGCGCTCGCGCCGCTGCATGGAGACGACCCGTGACCGATCTCACCGACCGCGACGACCGCATCGCGCGCGCGCTCCGCGCCCTGGAGCCGGATGCCGCGCTGGACGACCTCCGCTACGAGCGCCTCGCGCGCCGCATTGGCGCCGCCGGCGCGGCGCGGCTCGCCTCGGCGAGCGTACCGCCCGCGGCGAAGCGCGGCGGGGTGGCGCGCGAGCTCGTCAGGCTCGGCGCCGCCGTCGCTGCCGCCGTCGCCCTCGTCGGCTGGGCGCTCACCGCCGGCGTCCCGCCAATGGACACGCGGCCCGACGTGCGCGCCTCCGAGCCCGGCCTCCACGCCCCCGATCGCGGCAGCCTGCTCGCCGCATCCGCCGGTGCCGTACCCGAAGACGAGTTCCTGCGAGCCCTCTGGGGGCGCGCCGACGCCGACGCCCTTCTCGCCGCGAGCGTACGACCATGACCACACCATCGACTCCCACCCCCCCTCCAGGTGGCCGCGCGCGCGCCGCGTGGGCGGCCACCTGGATCACCGTGCTCGCCGCGCTCCTCGTCGGAGTCGCCATCGGCGTGTTCGCGGACCGGCTGGCGATCCGCCACCGCTGGGCCGCGCGCGCCGGCGCGCGCGCGCCGTTCGCCGGCGCCGACGGAGCGGCCGCCGCGCAGCGGCACATGAGCGACCGCATGGCGCGCGCGCTCGACCTCACCCCGGCGCAGCGCGTCCGCGTGGACTCCATCCTGTCACGCAACCTTCGCGACATCGAGCAGGTGCGGCAGGACGTGCGCCCGCGCATGCGCGAGATCTTCGCCCGCACGAGAGCGCAGATGGACTCCGTGCTCACGCCGGAGCAGCGGAAGAAACGCGACGATCTCTTCCGCCAGCGCAGGGCTCGGGGCCCGCTGTTCGGAGCGGGCCGCTAATCGAGGACCGCCAGCTCGAGCTGCCGGAGACGCTCGGGCTCCGCGACCGCGTCGACCTCGACGATCCGCCCGTCCGCGATCGTCAGGCGCAGGACCATGCGGAGCCGTCCCAGTGGAGCGACGACCACGCCCACGACGCCGTCGACGAGCGCCGGTCGGGCCGCGCGGGCACCTCCCTTCACCGCGCCCGCCGCCAGCGCCGCCGCGCCACGGCCCTCTCTCGGGACACCGGCGGGAACGGCGCGATCGGCCCGCACCACCACGTCGGGATCGAGCAGCGCCAGCAGTGCCTCGAAGTCACCGCGGCGCGCGGCGGCCAGGAAGGCGTCGACCACCTGTCGCTGCCGGGTGAGATCGGCATCCGGTACGACGGCGGTGCCCCGCACGCGCCGGCGCGCCCGGCTCGCGAGCTGCCGCGTCGCGGCCGGAGAGCGTTCCAGGATGGAAGCGATCCGGTCGAACGGCACCGCGAACATGTCGTGCAACACGAAGGCGACCCGCTCGGCGGGATCCAACGTCTCGAGCACCACGAGCATGGCGAGGCCCACCGAGTCGGCCATCAGCGTCTCGTGCTCCGGATGCGTGGAGTCGTCGCGGCTCACGACCGGCTCACCGACGTGCCCGTCCAGCGACACCTCGCCACGTGATTTCCGCGTGCGCAGCATGTCCAGGCACACCCGCGCGACCACCGTCGTCAGCCACCCGCCGAGGTTCTCGACGCCGCTCGCGTCGGAGCGGCTGAGCCGGAGCCAGCCCTCCTGCACGGCATCGTCCGCGTCGCTCAGCGAGCCGAGCATCCGGTAGGCCACCCCCCGGAGGTGCTCCCGGTGCTCCTCGAATCGTTCCGCCAGCCAGTCGCGCTCATTCACGGTCACATTCCCTCGTCGCGTTCCGTCTTGGTCAAGACGGATGACCTGCCGTCGATGTGACCGAAGGCCGATGTGCCACTACCGCACGTGGGCCGCCGTGAAATTCTTGGAGGGGATCGAACATGCAAGCACGTATGAAGAGCCCGGTGATGATCGTTCCCGAAGCGCTGCGAGCGATGCGAGCGCTGCACGCGAGCGCGGAGCAGGGCGGTGTGCCGCTGCGGACGCTTCACCTGCTGGAGCTCAGGGCGAGCCAGATCAACGGTTGCAGCGTGTGCGTGGACATGCACGCTCGCGACATGAAGAAGGATGGCGAGACGGACGAGCGCATCTTCGCGGTGTCGGCGTGGCGGGATGCGCCCTACTTCACCGATGCCGAGCGCGCCGCCCTCGCGCTCGCCGAAGCCGTCACCCGGCTCAGTGATCGGCCGGACCCCGTGCCGGACGAGATCTGGAACGAGGCGGCGCGGCACTACGACGAGCCGGCGCTCGCCTCCCTGCTCATCGCGATCGCCGGCATCAACGTCTGGAACCGGTTCAACGTCCCCATCCGGCGCCCCGCGGGGCAGAGCTGGGGCTGAGCGGCGCCGGTGCCGGCGCGACGGCGATCGCGCCGGTGATGCGGGCAGGGTGAATGGTGCCGGGGCGGTTCTCGCGTCGCTGCTGCGGGGACCGCCCCGGTGTCACCGCCGCGGCTCCAGGTCATCCGCCACCCGCTCCGGGCCCGCAGACCGGCCCTCGTTCGCGCAGCGCTCCTCGAGCAGCGTGAACTCACCACCGTGATAGTGCGCCGGCAGCCGCGGCTCGATCCCGATGCGCCGCCGGCCGACGACGCGGAACCCCTGCCGTTCATAGAACGCCACCAGCGCGTCGTTGCTCGCCCAGGTGTCCATGCGGAGGCCGGCGCGTCCGAGCGCGCGGCACCGCGCGCGCGCCCAGCCGAGGACGGCCGCGATGAGCCCTCGTCCCGGGTACGACGCGGCGCGAGCGATCCGATGGAGGTAGATGTGCTCGCCCCGCTCGTGCTCCCCCCAGATCGCCGCGTCCTCGTACGCCACCGAGAACACCCCCACGAGCGCGTCGCCGTCCATCACGCGAAGGAGCCGCCCCGCCTCGATCTCCTCGGCGATGGCCTCGTCGGGGAACTCCGGCCAGAGGATCGCCCCCTGCTCGCGCTGGATCGTCCGCGCATCGGCGTACGCCGCGCGAATCGCGGGAAGGTCGGAGGTCGTCGCTGGTTCGACTCGCATCCCAGATCCAGCCGCGCGCCCTACCGGCCGCCCCCGAGGTCGAGCGACCAGGTCTGCCCCACCAGCTCCGGCCCGAAGTCCCGGTGCGTCTCCTCGTGCACCAACCGGAACCCCGCCCCCTCGTAGATCCGCCGCGCGGAGACGAGCACGCTGTTCGTCCAGAGCATGAGCGTGTGGTACCCCGCCTGACGAGCGAAGCGGATGCACTCGTCCACGAGCCGCTGGCCGATCCCGAGCCCGCGCGCCGATGGCTCCACGAGGAGCAGGCGCAGCTTCGCCACCCCCTCGCGCTCGGGGTGCTTCACCACGAACACCGAGCCCACGTTCTCTCCATCGCGCTCGGCGATCCAGCAGCGCTCGCGCGCGGTGTCGAGGTGCTCCACGTAGTGCGCCACGATCCCCGCCACCAGCGCCTCGAACCGCTCGTCCCACCCGTACTCGCGCGCGTAGAGCACGCCGTGGCGCTGCACCACCCACCCCAGGTCGCCGGCGCGCGGCGCGCGGAGCAGCCATGGAGCGCGCTCCGCCGTCACGCGATCCGCGGCGCCGCCGAGCAGCGCCTCCACCTCGCGCAGCGCCTCGAGCAGCCGGCGCCGCTCGGCGTCGGAGAGCGGGGCGAGCAGCGCGGAGATCTCCTCGCTCGCGCGCGCGTTCAACGGGGCGAACGCCTCGCGTCCGGCGTCGGTGAGCCGCAGGTGGCTCCGCCGGCCATCGGTGGGTGACGGATCGCGCTCGATGAGCGCGCGCTCCTCGAAGGAGCGGAGCAAGCGGCTCAGGTACCCCGCGTCGAGCCGCAGGTCGCGCGCGAGCTCCGCCGCGCTCGGCGCATTGCGGTGCGCCAGCTCGTACAGCACGCGCACCTCGGCGAGCGAGTAGGGGCTGTCGAGATGCCCCTCGTCGAGCACGCCGATCTGGCGGGTATAGAAGCGGTTGAACCGCCGCACGGCGGCGACGGCATCGGCGATGTTCGGCGGCGCGGCCGAACCGGACACGACGTTGGCAGCCACATGCACCTCGGAACCTGGTGACTGGTTGCCAATGTCAATTAATTCATTGCTCCAGTCAAGTACTTTCCCGAATGGCCGATTTCGGCGTGGCGGCGGCACCATCGGCGACGGCAGAGCTCACACGCTGCTTGCCTTCCAGTGCCAGGGCCCGCTGTCGGGCGAGGTAGCGCTCGGCCGCCGCGAGGCGTTCCTCGGCATCGGGCATCATCCCGACCACACGCTCCACGCTGCGCAGGTAATCGGGATACTGCGCCGCGGCGCGCACCTCGGCGAGAAACGGGCGCAACTTCGCGTAGAGCACGACGTGCTCCGTGTTCGCCTCGTTGAACATCTCGGCGGGGATCGCTCCGTGCACCACGAGGGAAGCCGCCATGTCCCAGTAGGTCGTGACCATCCGATAGGGCGCGCTCTCGTGCCCCGGGCCGAGCCACGCGGCGAGGACGTCTCGCGTCGTGGCCGGATGGAACTCGAAGATGAACCAGGCGCGCGCGTGCCGCAGGGCGGCGTCGGTGCGCAACTCGTAGAGCTTCAGGAGGACTCCGGCGGCCTGCGATGCCTCGGTCATCTCTCGCCTCCGGTGTCAGTCGTTCCGGCGTGGCCGGGTGCTGGCCAACACTCAGTTTCCGCCAGCGCTGGCTGGTAGAGCGCCGTCGGCCACCCACAGCAGGAAGGCCGCGAGGTACTCCCGCTCTAAAGCTCGTCTCCTTCGACGGGCGCTGCATCTCGGGCCCGGACCTTCCCGAGCACGTGCTCGAACTTGCGCCGCCGGCCCCGCTTCGCGCGCTCCGCGAGGTACTCCCCTGTCATCAGCGCCGCCATCTTCTCCGCCAGCGCCGTCGCGATCAACTGGTTGATCGAGATCTCTTCGCGCTTTGCCAACTCGCGCACCTGCTTATGCAACGACTCCGGCAGGCGCAGGCTAATGCTACTCATGGCTTACTCCTCAGCCGTCGTAGGAACTCCCGCGGCGTGATCGGCTGCACCCCGAAGCGGACGGCCTCTCCAAAGTCGCGGAGGTTGTGAGTCACGATGCACTCGGCGCCCGCCTCGACGGCCAGCTCGAGCACCAAGTCATCCCGTGAGTCGGGCAGCACCGGTCGCCACAGATAGAAGATCTGTCGGTGTTGCGCGACGCTGCAGAGGTAATCGAGCACGTCATCGATGTCCCGGATGCCGAGTCCGAGTTCGCGGGCGTGCCGCTTGGCCACAGCCTCGTACTCCAGCACGAGCGGGACCGAGACATTGAGCTCGAAAGCGCCCGAGCCGATGCGGCGTAAGAGCTCGAAGGACGCCCCGCGCGGCGAACGCAACCCGGCGATCAGGACGTTCGTATCCAGGACGATCGCGACCATCATATGGTATCATATACGATACCACACTGCGGAACAAGATTCGAGGCGCTCCAACTCCCCCATTCCCGAGCCCCGCCCGTCACCTGCTATGCTTGTACATGAGCTCCACCAGCTCGTCGTACATCGCCTCCGCCTCGTCGTCGCCCGACCGGATCGCCGTCGCCGCGCAGTGCTTGAGGTGGTTCCGCATCAGCTCGCGCGCCACCGCCCGCAGCGCCTCGTGCACCGAGGACACCTGCGTGAGGATGTCCGCGCAGTAGCGGTCCTCTTCCACCATCTTCTGTAGCCCGCGCACCTGCCCCTCGATCCGGCGCAGCCGCTTCAGGTTCCGCTCCTTGATGCCCGGGTCCACGGCGACCGCCTTTCTCCCCTCCCCCTCCTCCCCCACCGCGCACCCGCACGCCGGCATCTTGGTCATCGCCATCTCGCTCACCTCCTCGATTTCTGCATCTCTTCCGGTCGACGCCAGTTCCTCACGCGCCCCGCGCACCGCGCCCCGCGAACCGCTCACCGCACCGCCCCCTTCAACCTCAAGCTGTTCGTCACCACGCTCACCGAGCTGAACGCCATCGCCGCGCTCGCGAGGATGGGGCTCAGCAGCACGCCGAACGCCGGGTACAGCGCGCCCGCCGCCACCGGGATCCCGATCACGTTGTAGACGAACGCCCAGAACAGGTTCTGCTTCATCGTCCGCATCGTGCGGCGCGAGAGCGCGATCGCGTCGGCCACGCCCGCGAGGTCCTCGCGCATCAGCACCACGTCCCCCGCCTCGCTCGCGATGTCGGTGCCTCCGCCCATCGCGATCCCCACGTCCGCGCGCGCCAGCGCGGGCGCATCGTTGATCCCATCCCCCACCATCGCCACCACCTTCCCCGACTCCTGGAGCCGTCGCACTTCGGCCACCTTCCCCTCCGGGAGCACCCCCGCCACCACCCGCTCGATCCCCGCCTCGCGCGCCACCGCGCGCGCCGTCCGCTCGTTGTCCCCGGTGAGCATCACCACGTCGAGCCCCATCCTCCGCAGCCGCTCCACCGCCGCGCGCGACGTCGCCTTGATCGGATCCGCCACCGCCACCACTCCCGCGAGCCGGCCATCCACGTCCACGTACACCGGCGTCTTCCCGCCGGCGGCGAGCCGCTCCACCTCCGCCGCGAGCGGCGACACATCGATCCCCCACTCGCGCATGAGCGCCGCGTTCCCCACCGCCACCGCGCGACCATCCACCACCCCCGTCGTCCCCTGCCCCGTGTGCGACGCGAAGCGCTCCGCGTCCGCGAGCGCGAGCCCGCGCTCGCGCGCCCGCCGCACGATCGCGTCCGCCAGCGGATGCTCGCTCGACCGCTCCACCGATGCCGCGAGCGACAGCAGCGTGCCCTCGTCCACGCCCGCTTCCTGCGCTACGATCACATCCGTCACCGCGGGCTTCCCCTCCGTCACCGTCCCCGTCTTGTCGAGCACCACCACCCGCACGTCCCCGGCGCGCTGCAACGCCTCGCCGCCCTTGATCAGCACCCCGAGCTCCGCGCCGCGCCCGGTGGACACCATCACCGCCGTGGGCACCGCCAGCCCCATCGCGCACGGGCAGGCGATGATCAACACCGCCACCGCCGCCGCGAACGCGCGCACCAGCGCGGCTCCCGCCGTCGCGCCGCCCACGTGCGCCGCCACGAACCAGATCGTGAACGTCGCCACCGCGATCGACAGCACCACCGGCACGAACACCGCGCTGATCCGGTCGGCCAGCTTCTGGATCGGCGCGCGCGAGCCCTGCGCGTCGCGCATGAGCTTCACGATGCGCGACAGCACGCTCCCCTCCCCCACCGTGGTCGCGCGGTAGAGGAAGGCGCCGGTGCCGTTGATCGTGCCGCCGATCACCCGATCCCCCGGCCGCTTCTCCACCGGGAGCGACTCGCCGGTGAGCATCGACTCGTCCACCGCGCTGCCGCCGCTCGCCACCTCGCCGTCCACCGGCACGCGCTCCCCGGGGCGCACCACCACCATGTCCCCGCTCGCCACCTGCTCCACCGGCACGTCCACCTCCGCGCCGCCGCGCATCACGCGCGCGGTCGCGGGCTGAAGGTTCGCCAGCGCGCGCAGCGCGGCCGACGTGCGCCGCTTCGCCCTCGCCTCGAACGCGTTCCCCGTGAGGATGAGCGCGATGATGATCGTCACCGCCTCGTAGTACACGTCGGGCGCCA
>CAMLEQ010000066.1 GCA_946479015.1 uncultured Gemmatimonadota bacterium
CCGCGCCGCCCGCCCCCGGCGGGGCGCGGCGCGGGGGTGGCCGCCGGCGCCGCCGGCGCCCCCGCGGGCTCCGGCGTGGGCGGGTTGACGTCCTCGAACTGCACCTGGATCGGCCCCGATTCCTCGGGGCGTAGCAGCGCGATCGATGGCGGCACCGCGGGGAGGAAGATCACCAGCAGCACCCAGAGCAGGCCGAGGCCGATCGCCGTCGTCCACGACCACACGATCGCGCGCCCCTCGGCGTCCGCCAACTCGTAGCGCATGTTGCGGGTGAACGACGTGTCGTCCACCGCCACGCGCCGCGCCCTCACCTGGTCGGCGGCCATCCTACTGCGCTCCCGCCGCCGGCTCCGGGCCGGTGGTCTTGCTCACCTGCAGCGACAGGTTCTTGAACCCCGCCAGCCGCGCCGTCTGCATCATCCGCGCGAGCAGATCGTAGCGCATGCTCCGGTCTCCCTGGATGGCGAGCGGCGTCTCCAGCGGCGCCCCGCGCGGCACGTGCTTCTCCGCGCGGATCGAGTCCGCGGCGCGCACCAGCGCCGCGTAGAGCGGCGGGATGAGCAGCGGCTGCCGCGGATCGTCCGACCGCGCGCGCGCGGCATCCACCGTGCTCATCACGCGGTGGCCGGCGAGCGTCACCTGCGGCCCGATGCCGAGCGTGAGCTGCTGGAGCGCGGTCGCCCCCACGCGCGACTCGGGGAGCCGCACGCCGGGCACCACCGGCGCGAGCTCGCCCACGGTGGCCGTGGTGAGCGCGAAGAACACGATCGACACGAACGTGTCCACGAGGGGGACGAGGTTGAGCTCCGTGATCCGGAACTTCGCGAACTGCGCGGCGCGCCGTTGCGCGCGCATCTCCCGGGCGCGGCTCATCGCTACTTCCCCGTCCCCACCGGCGCCGCGCCGCGGGCGCGCGTGCCGAGCGAGATCCCCGAGTACTGCGCGAGGCGCAGCCGCTCGAGCACGTGGATGATGTCGTCGTAGCTCACGTCATCCGAGGGGATGACCAGCACGTCGGAGTTCTGCGGGTACTGCCGCCGGATCTGCGTCATGAGCGCCTGCAAGGTGTCCAGCGACGTGGCGTCGAGCCCATCGATCCGCCGGCTGAAGCCCCCGGCACCGGAGTGCTCGACGGTCATCGCGGTCCGCTCCAGGCGCACGGCGAGCAGGAGATTGAGCGCGTCCTGCTCCGACTTCACGCGCGACGCCTGCTCCGGCGTGCTCACCACCACCGGCGGGAGCGAGAGGTCGAACGCGGTGAGCGCCATCAGCGTCGCCCCCTGGTAGGTGAGGAGGCTGAAGAACACGATGGACGTGAGGATGTCCACGAGCGGGACGAGGTTGATGTTCCCGTGCGCGGTCACCGGCGCGCGCTCGGCGCGCCGCTGGTTCGATCGGCGAAAGAGCGATGCCATGGGCTCAGCCCGCGGGAGAGCGGCGCCGCCGCGCGCGCGCGGTCAGCGGTGCCCCAGCCGGACGTCCGGCCGGTCGATCAGCGCGTTGATGAGCCGCACCTGGAACTCGTCCACCTGCTCGATGATCCCCTCCGCCTGGCTCACGAGATAGGCGTGGGCCACCGAGAGCGGTACGGCGGTGATGAGGCCGAAGCCGGTGGCGTTCAGGGCGATCGCGATCCCCTGCGCGAGCGCCGCCGAGCGCTCGGCCGCCGCGGCGAGCGCCACGGACGCGAACGCGGCGCGCAGCCCGAAGATGGTGCCGAGGAGCCCGATGAGCGTGGCGACGTTGGCCAGCATCGGGAGATAGTGCAGGCGGCGCGTGAGGCGCGGGAGCACGCTGAGCGCCGCGGCATCGGCCACGTTCTGGAGGTCCGCCTCGTCGCGGCTGCGGCTCCGCAGGATGAGGAGGCCCATGTCCGGGAGCACCGCGTTCGACTGCGAGCACAGCTTGATCGCGTCCTCGATCTTCCCCGCGCGCACGAGCTGGATGGCCCGCTCGATGAACGCGCGCCCGTTGATCTTGGCGCGGACGACGATCGTGTAGAATCGCTCGAGGAACACGGCCAGGCCCGCGACGGCCACGATGAGGATCGCATACATCACCGGGCCGCCCGCCCGGAAGTACTCCAGTAGTGTCGTCAGCAAGGCGAGTCCTCCAGAGGGTTCGCGACGAGAGGGTTCAGCGGGGCTTCCGCGCGGTGCTGTCGCGCGGGAGCCGCGTGGTGTCAGCGGGCGCGTGCGGCCGCCCGAGGGAGTTGACGAGCACTTCGAGCGAGTCCAGCCGCGCGCGGCGGTACTCGAGCTCCTTCAGGAGCTCCTCGATCTCCGCCTGACGCGAGGCGGAGTCGCTGGCGGAGCGGGGCGTGGGAGCACCCAGCCCGCGCGCCGTCTCGCCGCGGGCCGCCTCGCCGCGCAGCGCGCGCTGGAGCGAGTCGAGCCGCGCCCGGCGCTCCGCGATCTCGCGGCGCATCGCCTCGGCCTGCGCCGCGCGCGCGGCGGCGGCGGCGCTGTCGCCCGGCGCGACCGGCGCGGCCGCGCTGTCGCCGGCTGTCGCCGGCTCGGCGGCCACCAGCGCGCCGGGAGTCGAATCCAGCGGCGCGTTGCCGCGTACCTGCCGCCCCGGCACGAGCTGGTACCCCGGCATCACCGCCGACCAGAACGAACGGCCGGAGAGCTCGGGGCTCAACACCTGGCGGCTGTACGTCGGCACCTCGCGCGGGCGCACGGTCACCACCTGGGGCGTGGGCACCTGCCCGTGGATCACGATCGTCTGCGTCCCCTTGGGCGGCGCCTTCCGCCCCTGCTGCTGCGCGACGGCGAGCGCCGGCACGAGCACCAGCGCGGCGCCGAGCGGCGCGGAGCGCGCCATCCATCCGAGCCTGCGCATCACCGGTTCCCTCCCTCGCGTCCGTTCGCCGGCGCGCCGTCGGCGCTCGCGGCCGGATGCGCATCCACGCTCCCCTGGAGCGCGGCCCGCGCGCGGTCCACCCACGGATTGCCGATCCCTTCCCCCTGCGCCTTGTCCACCAGCGCCTGCCACGTGGCGCGCGCCGCGGTGTAGTACTGCTCCGCCTGCTGCGCCGCGCCCTGCTTCGCGGCCGCCTCCTGCTGCGGCGTGAGATCCTTCGGGAGCTGCACGTTCTTCAGGAACTCGCCGTACTCCCACTGCGCGAGCCCCACGTAGTAGGACGACGCCGCGAGCCACTCCGGCGCGCCGGCGGCGATCGACTTGGTGAAGTGCGCGGACATCGCTTGCAGCAGTTGCCGCTTCCGCGCCGACAGCCGCTCGATCCCGCGCCGCGTGAGATTGCCGCGCGTCGGGATCACCAGTTGGAGCGGTTGGTACTGGGCGAACAGCGCCGCGCCGGCGCGGAACTCGCGCTCGCCCGTCCGCTCGGCGCACGTCCCCTTCAACTCCTCCGTGGGGTGCGCGCACAGGCGCGTCAGCTCGGCGCTCACCGCCGTCGTGTCCCCCGCCGCCCGGAGCAGCGCCACGCGCGCCTGCTGCGCGGCGCCGGTGCGCGGATCGCGCGGGAACGCGGTGGCGAACGTGCCGTAGGCGCGCGCCGCGTCGGCGGTGTCCGCCGCCTGGAGGTAGGTGAGCGCCGCGTTGTGCTGCGCGTCGGCGGCGCGACGATCCCTCGGGTACGCCGCCGCGAACGCCTCGTACGCGGCCGCCGCGTCCTTCGGCCGCCCGAGCGAATCGAGCATCACCGCGCGCCGCACCATCGCGTCGGCGCGCCCACTCCAGTCGGGGTTGTCGCGGATGAGCGCATCGAGCGCCTGCACCGCCTCGTCGTGCCGCCCCAGGTCGGCGAGGAGCTGCGTCTCCAGCGACTGGTACTGCACGCGGTACTGGTAGCGCGGGTACTGCGTCACCAGCCGGTCCGCCAGCTCGAGCGCGCGCTGCTTCGCGGCCACACTCGCCATCGCGTCGCCGCGCGCGCGCGCGGCGCTGTCGGCGAGCACGTACGTCTCCACCGCGTTGCGGAGCGCGTCCGGCGCCTTCTCCGACGTCGGGTTGCGGTCGGCGTACGCCACGTACACCTCTTCCGCCGCGCGCCGGTAGTCCCCCGACTTCACCAGCGAGTCGCCGAACGACACCGCCGCCGCGTTCCGGATCACGTTGATCGAGTCGGCGAGCTTTCCGCGCCCGGAGTGCGCCGCCACCGTCTGCGCCTGCTCCCACTGCGCCTGCGCCTCGGTGTACTTCCCCTGCTTGTACAGCGCGTCACCGATCAGCTTCTGCGCCGTGGGCGTGTAGCGGTCGGTCGGGTACGTCTGCGCGTACGTCTGGAACGTCTGCGCCACCACGTCCCACCGCCCCGCCTCGGAGGCGCGCTTCCCCTTCTCGATCAGCGCCTTCGGTGCCACGTCGCTCTGCGGGTGGGCGGCCACGAAGTGGTCCACGGCCGCGAACAGCGAGTCCTGCGCCGCGCGGTCGGCGCGGTCGTGCACCACCGCCGAGTCGAATGCCACGATCGCGTTCTGCCCCGCGCGCGCGCCCAGGTCGCCATTCCCGCCGCTCGCTCCGTTCCCCGCGAGGGCGTACGCCGCGCGCGAGTACTCGATGCCCGCGCGGAAGTACTCGCCCTGCCCGAACAGCGCCTCGCCGTGCAGGAAGTCCACGCGCTGCGCGCTGTCCGACGTGGCGAACTCCGTCATGTAGCGCCCGTAGAGCTGCGCCGCCGTGGCGAAGCGCGCCTTGTCCTTCTCCTTCTGCGCGCGCGCGAGCTCGTACTGCGCGGCCTGGCGCAGCATCGCCTCGCGCACCGCGTTCGCCGAGTCCACGAGCGAGGGGTTCGCCTGCGCCCACGCCGAGCCGGGAGCGAACCGGTCCACCAGCTCGAGCCGCGCCTCCTGCGCCTTCTCCGGCTCGAGCACGCGGTTCTGGTAGATGTCGATGATCTCGCGCTGCACGGCGAGCGCCGACGAATCGGTGGGCGCCTCCGCCTGCACCGCCTTGTACGCCTCCACCGCCTTGGCGAAGTCTCCCTGATCGCGCAGGCTGGCGGCCACGCGCCGGAGCACGGGGAGCTTCACGCTCGCGGCGTCGTGCGTGGCGAAGTAGCGGGAGGCTGCCTCGGCCCCCCCCACCTGCGTGAACGCCACCGCCATGTACTCGATCGCGTCGCCGCGCAGCCCGAGGCGCGCCTGCCGCTCGGGGCTGAGCTGGTCGTACTCCGACACCAGCCGCCCGAACACATCCACCGCCTCCGCGTACTCCGGCTGGTTCGCCTGGGTGGCCTGGTTGTAGTAGCTCCACCCGAGCTTGTAGAGCGCCAGGAAGTAGATGTCGCCGGCCGGCGGCGCGGTGCGCGTGGCGCTGTCGTAGGCCTGCGCCGCCTTCACGAACCACCCCCGCCGCGCGTCCCCTCGCGCCGCGGACGCCAGCTCGAAGCGCGCGTCGCCGAGGCGGAAGAACGACTCGCCGCGGTACGACGACTGCGGCTTGGAGGTGACCAGCTCGAACATCGCCGCCGCGTCGGCCCAGCGCTGGTCGGAGAAGTAGAGCGTCCCCAGCGTGTACGCCGCCGCATCCACGTGCTCGAAGTCCGGGTACTTCTTCACCAGCTCCTCGTAGCGCGCGATCGCCGGCGCGTAATCGGGGCGCGCCGGCACGTCGCCGCCGGCGCGCTGCGCGGCCGCGAACGCATCGTCGGCGCGGCGCACGAGCAGCTCGCCGAGCTGGTACAGCGCGTTCGGCCGCAGGCGGCTCTCCGGGTAGCGCGCCACGAAGGCGGAGAGCTTGTCGATCGCGACGTCGCGCGCCGAACCGTCGCGCGCCGGGGAAGCGGCGGCGAGCGTGGGCGCCGCCGCGGGCGCGGCGCTCTGGGCGGCGGCGGGCGCCGCGAGCAGCAGCGCCAGCGCGGGATAGAGTCTGCGCACGGGGCTCATCGCCGGGGCGGGTTGGACGACGAGGCGCCGGACGCCGGGGCGCTTCCCGCGCCCCCCGCGCCGCCGGCCGCTCCCGTCGTGGTGCCGGCGGCGCCGTTCGGCTCCGTCGCGCGGAAGAAGGCGGAGCTGGCGGAACCGTAGTCCGCCTGCTCGCGGTCGCGCCCGAGCTGTGCCAGCATCCCCGACGCGCGCGCGCGCAGCTCGCTCTCCACGAGCGCCACGAGCTGCCCCTCCGCCGCCGCCTGACGCGACTGCGCGGTCACGAGCGCGCCGCGCATGGCCTTCGTGCCCTCGGACTCCGAGGCGCGCAGCCCGGCGAGCGCACCGGTCACCACCTGATCGTCCGCGGCCAGCACCTGCTGCGTCTCGTCGTGCAGCGCCCGCGCGCGCGCCAGCCGCCCGGCCAGCGAGTCGCGGAGCGCGAACACGGGGTGGCGACCGATGGCCGAGTCGAGCCCGGCATCCACGTCGCCCGCCATCCGCGCATACGTCTCCGCCGTCTGCCGCTCGGTATCCAGGATCTCCCCCTCCGCCGTCCCGGCGCTCGCGCCGAGCGCGGCCCGCACGCTGTCGATCATGGCCACGTTCTCCGCCGCCATCCTCCGCGTGGCGTCGAGCTGCGTCGCGAGCGCCTGGCGCACGCGGCCGCGCGTCCGGTCGATCACCACGCGCATCGCCGTGAGCGAGTCCTGCGTGGCGGCGAGGATCCGCGCGTTCGCGGCCAGCGACTCGTTCCCCGTCCGCACCAACCCTTGCAGCTCCTCGAGCGCGGCGATCTTCGCCGCGTGCGCGCCCACCTGCTCGTCCAACCGGTAGCGCGCCAGCGCGACATCCACGTCGGCGGCGCGCAGCGCGGCGGCGCGCTCGGCGTACCCCGCCACGGCGCCGCTGTCCGTGGCGTGCACGAACATCAGTCGCCGCGGGAACTCGGCGCCGAGCGTGGGGCCCACGCTGTCGAGACGCGCGCCGACGTCGGTGATCGACACGATGCGGGGCGCCACCCGCGACGGCGGCGCGCTTGCGCCAACGAACGCGGCGAGCACCGTCGCCGCATCGGCGCCGGCCGCGTCGGGGAGCGCCACCGTCTTGCCGGCCATCGGGTCGCCCACGAAGGCGATCCCCGCCGCGCGCGCCGCCACCAGGGCGCGCGCCGCTCCCGCGAGCGCGGTCGTCGCGCGCGCCTGCAGCGTCGTGACCTCGGCGGCGATCGAGTCGCCCATCGCCTGGAAGTAGCGCTCCGCCGCCTCCGACTGCCCGGCCTCGAGCAGCGACTGCCCCACCATCAACCGGGCCTCATCGCGCTGCGGCAGCTCGGGGTAGCGCGAGACGAAGTCGCCGAAGGTGTGCGCGGCGGCATCGAGCGCGCCGCTCCGGTACTGCGCCCACCCCTTCACCAGCAGCGCCTGCGCCCCCAGCCCGCTCGCGGGAGACACGCCGTCGGCGTACGTGAGGGCGGCATCGTACTGCGCGCTCTCGTACGCCAGCTCCGCCGCCGTGAGGCGCACCTGGTCGCCGAACGCGCCGGTGGCGATCCCGGCGAGCGGCCGCAGCGAGTCGAGCGCCGCCGCCACGCGCGCGGTGTCTCCCTGGAGCACCGTGAGCGCCTCCATGTACTGCGCGTACGGCGCGTACGGACCGCCGGCGGCCCGCGCCATCGCGAACGCGCCGAGCGCGGCGGGGAAGTCCCTCGTGTGGTACGCGGCCAGCCCCGCCACCAGCTGCGCCAGCGGCCGGTCCCCCGCCAGCGCCGGCTTCGCGGCCAGCTCGCGCGCGGCCGCGTAGTCGCCGCGCTGGTACGCGTCGAGCATGAGCTGCGAGGCGATCACCCCCTCGTAGCGCGCGCCGCCGGGGGACGCGGAGAGCTCCCGCGCCGAGGCGCGGAACGCCTCGCCCATCCCGAGCCGGTCGTAGCTCTCGGCCAGCAGGAAGAGCAGATCGTCGCGCGAGCGGAGCGCGGCGGCCGATGCGCGCCCGCTGTCCGCGACGGCCGAGTCGGGCGCGCCACCCGGCGACGGTGTTGCACCCGGCACGGAAGCGGGATTTGCGGATGATTGCGCGGCGAGCGCGGAGCGCAGCCACTCCAGCCGCTGGAGCGCCGAGAGCGGGCGCCCCGCGGTGAGATCGAACAGCGCCGCGCGCAGCTCCGCATCCACGCCGCGCGCCTGGTCGGCCTGCGGCGTGACCGCGGGCGCCTGACGGCGAGCGGCCGTGTCGGACGCGGTTGGCTGCTGCGCGACGAGCGGCATCGGCGCCGCCAGCGCCGCCACCGTGAGCGCGCGCGCGAGGATCCCCATGTGCGCGCTCAGAACGGCGTGGTGCCCTTGCTCGTCCACGTGCTCGGCACGAGCTGCCCGCCGCGCATCGTGAACTGGACGTACGTCACCATCTCGCTCGGCGCCGTCACGTTCAGCCCCTGCACCACCGGCTGCCCGTTCACGGTCACGCTCACCGTGATGGTGTGCGTGGTGGGGAGCACCTCCGACCGGTAGAGCTGGTCCACCGCGCCCTGCTGCAGCGCCTGGACCGCGACCGGCGTGTAGGTGCGCGTGGATGCCGAGGCATCGTCCACCTTGAGATCCGCCGCGCCCAGCCCCGCCGCCGCCCCCGAGTCGGCGCGCAGCAGCACCACCAGCACCGCGCCCGTGCGCCGCCGCACCGCGTCGCCGAGCGCCTTCATCCGGTCGCGCTGGGCCAGCATGTTGTCCTGCGCCGAGGCCAGCGTGCCGTCGAGCTGCAGCAGCGCGTTCTGCTCGGAGCTCATGAGCAGCATGTGCGCGCGCTTCTCCATCGTCTGCGCGAGCACGTTCTCGATCCGGGCCTCGAGCTGTACCCGCTGGCTCCGAAGCTGGCTGAGCTGGTCCTGCGTCTCCTGGAGTTGCTTGACGAGCGCCGCGCGGCGCGCGTCGTACGCCTGCTGCTGCGTCACCGAATCCGCCTGGCTCTGCGCGCGTGCGGCGCCAGGCGCCAGCATCGCCAGCAGGAGGACCGCCCACCACCTACGCGAAAGTCGCATGATCTTCACTCGATATGGGGCGCGCCTGCGTCAATCCTCCGGCGGATTCAGCTCGCTCGGCGGCGTGTTCTGCTCCAACCGGCGCAGCCGCTCCTCGAGTCGCTGCAGCGCCTCGCGCTCCGAGCGCAACTCCTGTTCCGCTTGCGCCCGCCGCTGCTCCAGCTCGAGAAGGCTCTGGGCCTGGTACCGGTCGATCTCCAGCTCGAGCGATGCGATGCGCTGCTGGCGCGCCGAGATCTCGCGCTGCAGCCCCTCCCGCTCCTGCTCCAGCTCCGCGATGCGGTCCTTGAGGATGTCGCCGCGCAGGAGCCCCAGCGCGTTGCTCTGCCAACCGAGCGTGAACGCGAACTTGTCGTAGTTGAACGTCGTCCGCGCCGAGTCCCGCGACCCGGCCCCCATCTCCGTCCAGTACACCCCCGCCTGCAGCCCGCGGTAGTCGAACACCGCGCCGCTGTTGAAGTCCCACGCGTTGTTCTCGACGAGGAACGACAACACGCTGCGCGACGACGGGTACACATCCATCTTCACCCCGCCGAACACCCCGCCCGTGGAGTGGCGCGCGTAGGCTTTCCCCAGCCCGCCGTCATCGGAGAACAGTCCGTTCCCGTAGCCCACCGTGAAGCTGAGCCCCACGTGCGGCATCCCCGCGCCGAAATCGGAGAGCATGAACGACTTCGTGGCCGCGCCGTACACCGTCTCGCCGGTGGAGAAGCCCTGATGGAGCGAGTCGGCCACGTGCCGCCGGCTCGGACTCGATGGCGTCCCCGACACGAGGCTGTAGCCGAGATTGAAGCGGTCCACCTTGGAGTAGGGGCCCACGTTGCGCAGCCCCACCGCGACGCTGGGAATCCACCCCGCGATCCCCGTGCGCCCGCGGAAGTCCTCCTCGTTCAGCAGCAGCGCGCGGCCGAAGAAGCCCCACTCCGGCGCGTCGGAGAACACCGACAGGCCGATCTCCGCGCGCCCGAACAGCGACGTGGAGACCGCCATGTTCGAGTTCAGCCCGTGCCCGATGCCGAGCCCCTGGGAGAAGTTCGATCCCTTGATCGATTTGGCGGAGAAGCCGATCCCGAAGTCGCCGGTGACGGGCGACACCCAGGCCACCGGCACATCCACCAGCCCGGAGCCCCAGTACTCCGTCTGCGGGTACGTCTGCTGCGCGCCGGCCGCGCTGGCGGTCGTGAGCGCGAGCGCGGTGATCACCGTGCAGCGTTGCGTGAAGGACATCGCGCGTGCCTCTCTCGGATTCATCGCGACGGGGGCGTGGAGCCGCCCGGCGGCGGCGTGGTGGGCTTGTCCTCTCCCTGCTGCAGCGCCTTCAGGCGCTCCTCGGCGCGCTGGATGGCGTCGCGCTCCTCCTGGATCTGGCTCTCGAGCTGCTCGCGGCGCTTCGCGACCTCGGCCAGCTCCGCCCCCTGCGACTTGCGCAGCAGGTCCTCCAGCAGCGCGATGCGCCGCTCGCGCTGCCCCAGCTCCGTGCGGAGGCGCCCCTGCTCGCGCTCCAGCTCGGCCACGCGGGAGCGCAGCACCGTGCCGGCGGCGATGTCGTGCAGGTTCCCGCTGTAGCCGAGCGACACGTTGAGCTTCGTGTAGTTGTACACGGTGTACAGCGGCCCCTTCGTCGGCGACTTCCCCCCCTCCTCCAGCTCCGTCCCGTAGATGCCGAGCGAGAGCCCGCGCCACGTCCCGACGACGCCCGCGTTCCAGTCCCACCCGTCGTTCTCCGCGAGGAAATCGATGCGCGTGTTGCGCGACGGGTGCACCGCGTACCGCCCACCGAGGAAGAGCCCCTGGGCGATCTGCCCCTTGTCGTTGTACGCGCGACCGAGGCCGCCATCATCGGCGAACAGGCCGCTCCCCACGCCCACGCTGAAGCTCGCCGAGCCGGAGCCCACGGCCACCGACTTCGTCGCCACCCCGTACACCGAGGGCGCGGTCTTGAAGCCGCGCGCGTACGACGCGGTCGCGTCGCCGCCGCCGACGGGATTCACATCGTGCCCCACGAGGAAGCGGTCCTCGTGGTCGAAGGAGCCGAGGTTGCGGAAGCCGACCGCGATCGCGGGCCACGCATGGTGCGCCTGCTCCTTGAGGAGCAGCGCCTGCCCGAACACGCCGATCTCGGGATTCTGGCTGTACACCGACACGCCGAGGGAGAAGCGCCCCGCCCAGTGCGTGTCGATGGAGAAGTTGGTGTTCCAGCGCGAGGCGAAGTTGAGCGCCGACTCCCCCGTGGCGTTGTACGGAATCTGCTTCGCCGACGACTGCACCCAGATGTCGCTCGAGTTGGGTGACACCCAGGCCACCGGGATGTCGATGAGCCCCGTGCCGAAATCCAGCGTGGCGGGATACAGATCCTGCTGCTGCGCGGAAAGCGGGGAGGCGGCGATCAGCGCCGCTCCGAGCGCCATGGCGGTCAGAGCGACCCCGGACCGCATCGTGCGCATGAGTCCTCCGGTGTCTCGGTTGAGCAGTGGTGCTGGCGACCGGCCAGCCGGGCGTGCGTATGTTGGCACACTCACCGGACGCGCGCGTGCCTTCGGCGTTACGCCGGCGGGTATGATGCAGCGATGGAGTGTCGCGGTCAAAGGCTGAGCACGGTGCAAGACACATGCCCCCTGCGGGGTGCGCGCCTGCCGAACGAGAGTGGTCAAAGTCAGAAGGTGGAGCGGGAGGGTGCGCCTGGGGGCGCGGATCGGAGCGCGGGCACAGGAGCGCCGGCGGCGGTTGCGAGCGATCTTGACGACGCTGTGGTGGCCCCCAAGATAGAGTGAGGAGTGACAGTCCCGCCATCCGCCGCCCCGACCCTGGCCTGGTGCGGCCCATCGGGAGGCTAGCCATGCATCTGGTGCAACGCCTGCTCGTGCTGCCCGTCCTGCTGCTGTGCGCGGCGTGCGCGCATCGCGCCTCACCCGAACCCGCCGCGCCCGCCGCGCGTTCCACGCTCCACGTGGACAATCACCACTGGCTCGACGTGGACATCTTCGTCGTGCACGATGGACAGCGCAGCCGGCTCGGGACCGTCACCGCCACGGCGGCCCGGGACTTCGTCTTCCCCCGCGAGATGCTCGGATCGCTGGGCGAGGTACGGCTCGTCGCGGATCCCGTGGGATCACAGGACGCGATCATCACCGATCTGATCGTCGTGAAGCCAGGTACCGCGGTGACGTGGACGCTCGAGAGCAGCCTCCAGCGCTCGAGCCTCGCCGTCTATTAGTGAGGCGCGCGGGGGACCGCGCGCCTCCTCGTGCTCACTTCGGCGAGCCGCCCGTGCCGCCGCTGGACGGCGCGCCGGTCGCGTCGCCGGAGATCCCCTTGATCGCGAACACGCCGGCGACGAGCAATCCCGCGATCAGCCCGCTGCGCCAGGTCGACAGCTTCTTCTGCTGCACCGTGGCGATCGCCCCCCGCGGCAGCGACACCGACTCTCCCTTCCAGAACTGCTCGTCGCCATCGCGCTTCGCGACCTCGCTCACCGAGACCGCCACGGCGGTGTCGGTGCTCTGGAGCAGCCGCCCATCCACGGACATCACGTTCGGGCCGAGATAGCGCGCGAGCTCGCCGGACCCATCGTCCGTGAGCTGCACGTGCACGCGCGTCCCCGGATCCGGCGCCGTCGTGGCCAGCGGCACCGTGACGTAGCAGCCGCAGAGCAGCAGACTCGCGAACGGAAGAATGCGCATGTGAACCTCGCCCTGGAAAGTTCCGATGCATGATATTCGCGCCAAATGCCATCGGGCGTCAAGAGTGGAGGAGGCCGCCGGCCACTCGGGACGCCC
>CAMLEQ010000067.1 GCA_946479015.1 uncultured Gemmatimonadota bacterium
TCGGCACGCCGCGCGACGTGACGCTCGACGAGCTGCGCATCGAGTGCACCTTCCCGGCGGACGATGCGACGGCGGAGCTGTGCCGCGCGCTGGCGCGGGAAGAGCATGGGCGGGGGGCGGAGGCGGCATCGACGGCCGACGGGCCACGCGATCCTTGACGGCGCTCTCGCGCGACGATTAACGTGTTTCCCACCTGGACCCACCAGGACCGCTCACCCTACACGTCATCGCGATGATCTCGTTCGCTCGCCGCGGCATCGAACAGCAGCACCCAGCCCCCGCCCGAACCGGCGGGGTGGGACTGCTCGCGTGCCCACGCTCGAGCTACGACGTCGCGTCGCCCGCGTGCGCCGGCAGCCGCCGCGTGGACGCGCTCCCAGGCATTCGCGAGCTCACGGCACCAGTCAGACGCGTAGGGGAAGCATAGGAGGGCCGGCGCCACGGCCGCCCGACCTCCGGCTCCCGGGGATGATTCTCGATCGCCCCACCTGCGCGATGCGCCAGGTGGGGCGATTCCGTTTTCACGCCGTTCCCGTACCGACGCGGCCCATACTTCACGAGCGATGCTCCTCACGATCAGCACCACGCACCAGCCGGCGACGGACCTCGGATACCTGCTGCACAAGAATCCTTCCCGAGCGCAGAGCTTCGAGCTCTCGTTCGGGCGCGCGTACGTGGTGTATCCGGAGGCAGCCGCCGAGCGCTGCACCGCCGCGCTGGTGCTCGACGTGGATCCGGTGGGACTCGTCCGCGGCCGCGGAGGGCCGGCGGGCGACGGCGGACTGCTCGCGCAGTACGTGAACGATCGGCCGTACGTCGCCTCGTCGTTCCTGAGCGTCGCGATCTCGAGCGTGTTCGGGACGGCGATGGCCGGCCGGAGCAAGGACCGGCAGGCGCTGGCCGAGACGGCGCTGCCGCTCGAGGCACGGCTGTCGGTGGTCCCGTGCCGCGGCGGCGAGAGCTTACTCCACCGGCTGTTCGAGCCGCTGGGCTACACGGTGACGGCCGAGGCGCAGCCGCTCGACGCGACGGTGCCGGAGTGGGGGGCGAGCCGCTACTACACGGTGACGCTGGCCGGGAAGAAGCGCCTGGCGGAGCTGCTCACGCACCTCTACGTGCTCATCCCGGTGCTCGACGACGAGAAGCACTACTGGGTGGGCGACGATGAGGTGGAGAAGCTGGTCCGCCACGGCCAGGGGTGGCTCGCGACGCATCCGGAGCGGGAGACGATCGCGCGCCGCTACCTCAAGCACCGGCACTCGCTCGTGCGCGACGCCATCGCGCGACTGGTCGCGGAGGATGATGCGGAGGAGGGCGAGTCCGCTCCGGCGGCGCGCGACGCGGAGGAGGGCGCGCTGGAGCGGCCGATGAGCCTCAACGAGCAGCGCCTCGCGGCGGTGCTCGGCGCGCTGCGCGGGTGCGGCGCGGCATCGGTGCTGGACCTGGGGTGCGGCGAAGGACGACTCCTCCGCATGCTGCTCGACGACCGGCAGTTCACGCGGATCGTGGGGATGGACGTGTCGTACCGGGCGCTGGAGACGGCGATGGACCGGCTGAAGCTGGACCGGATGCCGCCGAAGCAGCGGGAGCGGATCGAGCTGCTGCACGGTTCGCTGATGTACCGCGACCAGCGGATCGCCGGCTTCGATGCGGCGGCGGTGGTGGAGGTGATCGAGCACCTCGATCCGCCGCGGCTCGCGGCGTTCGAGCGGGTGGCGTTCGAGTTCGCGAGGCCGGGGACGGTGGTGCTGACGACGCCGAACGCCGAGTACAACGTGCGCTGGGAGACGCTCCCGGCGGGGCGGTTCCGGCACCGTGACCACCGCTTCGAGTGGACGCGCGAGCAGTTCCGGCGGTGGGCCACGACGGTCGCCGAGCGCTTCGGCTACGCCGTCCGCTTCACGCCGGTGGGGCCGGTGGACGAGGAGGTCGGCCCGCCGACGCAGATGGGGATCTTCACGAGGCAGTGACTACACGAGGGTGAGATGAAGCTGACCATTCCCGAGCTGTCGCTCGTCGTCCTGATCGGCCCGTCCGGGTGCGGGAAGAGCACGTTCGCCCGCACCCGGTTCGGGGCGTTCGAGACCATCTCGTCGGATTTCTGCCGCGGGCTCGTGTCGAACGACGAGAACGATCAGTCGGCGACGAAGGCGGCGTTCGAGGTGCTGCACTACATCGTCGCGAAGCGGCTGGAGCGGGGGCTCCTCACCGTGGTGGATGCCACCAACGTGCAGCCGGAGGCGCGGAAGCCGCTCGTCGCGCTGGCGCGCCAGTACCACGTGCTGCCGGTCGCCATCGTGCTCGACCTGCCGGAGCGGGTGTGCGAGGCGCGGAACGCGGCGCGCGCGGACCGCGATTTCGGCGCGCACGTGATCCGCCAGCAGGCGAGCCAGCTCCGCAGGTCGCTGCGCGCCCTCCAGCGGGAGGGCTTCCGTCACGTGCACGTGCTGCGGTCGGAGGAGGAGATCGCGCGCGTGGAGATCGAGCGGCAGCCGCTGTGGAACGACCGCAAGAGCGACCACGGCCCGTTCGACATCATCGGCGACGTGCACGGGTGCGCGACGGAGCTGGAGGCGCTGCTCTCGATGCTCGGCTACGCGCGCGATGGCGATGGGATCTGGCGACACCCGGAGGGGCGGAAGGCGGTCTTCCTCGGCGACCTGGTGGACCGTGGGCCGAGAGTGCCGGACGTGCTTCGCACGGCGATGGCCATGGTGGAGGCGGGGACGGCGCTCGCCGTGCCGGGGAACCACGATCTCAAGCTGGTGAAGAAGCTGCGCGGGCGCGACGTGCAGGTCACGCACGGGCTCGCCGAGTCGCTCGCGCAGCTCGGCGCCGAGCCGCCGGAGCTGAGCGAGCGCGCGGCGGAATTCCTGGACGGTCTCGTGAGCCACTACGTGCTCGACGGCGGGCGGCTGGTGGTGGCGCACGCGGGGATGAAGGAGGAGATGCAGGGGCGCGGCTCCGGGCGGGTGCGCGACTTCGCGCTGTACGGGGAGACCACGGGGGAGACGGACGAGTTCGGGCTGCCGGTCCGGTACAACTGGGCCGCGGAGTACCGGGGGCGTGCGCACGTGGTCTACGGCCACACCCCGGTGCCGCAGCCGGAGTGGCTCAACCGCACCATCAACATCGACACCGGCTGCGTGTTCGGGGGAAAGCTCACGGCGCTGCGCTGGCCGGAGAAGGAGCTGCTGTCGGTTCCCGCCGGTGCGACGTACGCCGAGCCGGCGCGGCCGTTCCTGCCTGACGAGATGCTCGCGCCAGAGCTCTCGGCGCAGCACCGGGAGGACGAGGTGCTCGACCTGGCGGACGTCGTCGGGAAGCGCATCGTGTCCACCCGGCTGCATCACAACGTGACCATCCGCGAGGAGAACGCGTCGGCGGCGCTCGAGGTGATGAGCCGGTTCGCCGCGAACCCCAAGTGGCTGGTGTACCTGCCGCCCACGATGTCGCCATCGGAGACGACGGCGCGCGAGGGGTACCTCGAGTACCCGACCGAGGCGTTCGCCTACTACCGGAACCAGGGGGTGCCGCGGGTGGTGTGCGAGGAGAAGCACATGGGCTCGCGCGCGGTGGTGGTGATCTGCCGCGACGAGGATGCGGCACGCCGTCGCTTCGGCGTGGTGGGGGAAGGCGTGGGGATCATCACCACTCGCACGGGACGGCGCTTCTTCGACGATCCGGTGGTGGAGCGGGAGCTGCTCGACATCGTGCGCGGCGCCATCGAGCGCGCGGGGAGCTGGGAGCGGTTGGGAACCGACTGGATGGTGCTCGACTGCGAGCTGATGCCCTGGTCCGCCAAGGCGCAGGAGCTGATCCGGAACCAGTACGCCGCCGTCGGCGCGGCGGCGGGGGGCGCGCTGCCGGAGAGCGTGGCCGTGCTCCGCGCGGCGGCGGAGCGTGGACTGGCGGTGGACGCGCTGGTGGAGCGGATGGAGATGCGCGAGGCGCTGGCGGCGCGATACGCCGAGGCGTACCGGCGCTACTGCTGGCCGGTGCGGTCGGTGGGCGATCTCCGGCTGGCGCCGTTTCACGTGCTCGCCACGGAAGGGGCGGTGCACGTGGACAAGGATCATCGCTGGCACCTGGAACGGGCCGACGCCATCCGTGCGGCCGACGACTCGGGCGTGCTGTTCACGACCGCGCACCGGGTGGTGGAGCTGAGCGATCCGGAGAGCGAACGGGAGGCGACGTCGTGGTGGGAGGAGTTGACGGAGCGCGGCGGGGAGGGGATGGTGGTGAAGCCGCTCACCTTCGTGGCGCGCGGGCGGCGCGGGGTGGTGCAGCCGGCGGTGAAGTGCCGCGGGCGGGAGTACCTGCGCATCATCTACGGACCGGAGTACACGCTGCCGGAGAACCTGGAGCGGCTACGCTCGCGCGGGCTCGCGGCCAAGCGCTCGCTGGCGCTCCGGGAGTTCGCGCTCGGCGTGGAGGGGCTGGAGCGGTTCGTCCGTGGGGAGCCGCTACGGCGGGTGCACGAGTGCGTGTTCGGGGTGCTCGCGCTGGAGAGCGAGCCGGTGGATCCACGGCTGTAGGGGACGGGCGAGTGGAGCCAGGATGCGCAGCGGCTGCTGGCGACCGTGCTCCACACGTCGTGGTCTACGTCCCCATGATCACCAGCACCACGTCGTCTCCCGGGAAGACCGCCATCTCCTGGCTCATCGGCGCGTCGTCGCCGCCGATCGGATCGGCGATGAAGCGGAGCGGCGCGCCCCCCACGAGATACATGGCGGGGATGGTCAGCTCGGTGGTGGTGTGCCCCGGCGCCATCCCGAGCCGGCGCCGCACGCCGTTCTGGAGGACGTAGATCACCCGGTCGGCGAAGGCCCGGTTCTCCACGTGGAGGGTGGCGGTGGTGGGGATGGGCTCGTCGGTGCGAGTGGCGCCGGTACGACAGGCGGCGAGGCCGAGCCCGAGGCCGATGACGACGAATCCCAGCGCGGCGACGACTGTCCGGCGTGCGGTCCGGTGGCGCATCGGCGGCTCCCGTGTTCGAGTCGGTGGATCACAAGTTAGGCGTCGGCACGGTGGGCGGCCAGCGGGGAAACGCGGACCGACGGGCACGGCGTCCCTTGGTCGGAGGCACGCCGTGGCTAGATTACCGGCCCGCGGAACCGGCCACGCCGCGGATTGGTTGATGCTCCCCGAGGGTGCCCCCTCGCCACTCGCTGGCCGGCGCGGAGACGGTGCATGGACCGACGACGAATCCTGATCGTGGATGACGAGCTCCCCCGCGCGCGGGCGCTGGAAGGGATGCTCGCGGAGCTCGGGCACGAGGTGGCGGCGATCGCCAGCTCGGGTGCGGAGGCGATCGCGCTGGTGGACGAGGCGACGCCGCAGCTCGTGCTGCTGGACGTGGCGCTCTCCGGCGACGTGGACGCCGTGAAGACGGTGGAGGAGATCCGCCGGCGCCGGCCGGTCGCCGTCCTGTTCACGGCCGCCGCCGACGAAGGCGCGGCGCTCGCGCGCGTCGGAGGCACCGAGTCGCACGAGGTCCTCACCGTGCCATGCACGGCGCGGGAGCTGCGGCTCACGGTGGAGCTGGCGCTCTGCCGGCACGAGGCGGCGCGCCAGCTCCCGGACCTGGAGGAGCGCTTCTTCGCCGTGTCGATCGATCTGGTGTGCTGCCTCGACTTCAACGGCTACTTCAAGCGGCTCAACCCCGCGTGGGAGCGGACGCTCGGGCTCACGCGCCAGGAGCTGATGTCGCGTCCGTTCATCGAGTTCGTGCACCCCGATGACCGCGAGCGGACTCTGAACCAGAACCGCGAGGTGCGCGGGGGCGGGCAGGCGCTCGGCTTCGAGAACCGCTACCTGTGCAAGGACGGCTCGTACCGCTGGCTGCTGTGGAACGCCGCGCCGGACGCCGACGGGCGGGTGATCTTCGCCGTGGCGCGGGACATCACCGCGCGCAAGCAGGCGGAGGAGGATCGCGAGCGCCTCGTGCGCGAGCTGCGGGCGGCGCTCGACGAGGTCCGCACGCTGCGGGAGATCCTGCCGATCTGCTCCTACTGCAAGAAGATCCGCGACGACGAGAACTACTGGCAGTCGGTGGAGGGCTACATCTCCAGCCACACGAACACGCGGTTCAGCCACGGGATCTGTCCCGCGTGCTACGCGCGGGAGATCGAGCCGCAGCTCGGTGAGCGGGAGTGAGTGGCCTGATTCGGGTGGACGCGAGAGCGCCCTGAGAGAACTCTAATCGCGTTCGTTCTTGACAGCCTCGGCCGGGAGCCGTATTAGACCCGCCTCGGCGTGCGCCACGCTCGGGTGCGCCCGCGTGCAGTCCGATCTCCAGCGTATTCCGTCGCACCGCTTCCCGTCGTTCAGCAATTCCTATCTCTCCGCTTCGATCCTCCCGCGCCCCCACGCGGTCCACTCCCGGGCGCGGATCCATCACACCGCTCACCCCGATCCCTTCGCCCACGCGAAGTAGGAGGAGCACGCTCATGTCGTTCCGGTTCCGCCGGATGACGGCGTCCCTCGCCGCCACCGCGGCGATGCTCGCCGTGTCCGTGATGCCGCTGGCAGCGCAGGACGCCGGCACCATCCAAGGAAAGGTCGTCGAGACGGGAAGTCTCCATCCCATCAGCGACGTGCAGGTGTTCGTCGAGGGAACCCACCTCGGCGCCGTCACCAACGCCGCCGGCGAATACACCATCTCGCAGGTGCCCGCCGGCGCGCACACCGTGCGGGCGCGGCTCATCGGCTACACCGCCGTCGCGAAGCCGGCGACGGTGGCCGCGGGCTCCCCGGTGGTGGTGGACTTCCAGCTCTCCCGCGCGGCGCTCCAGCTCGACCAGATCGTCGTCACCGGGACGGCCGCGCCGGTGGCGCAGCGCCAGCTCGGCAACAGTGTCACGACGCTCGACGTGAGCGACCTCACGTCGAAGAGCTCGATGCAGAACGTGAGCGACCTGCTCCAGTCCAAGGCGCCGGGGGTGCACCTCACTCCGGGCTCCGGCGTGCCGGGGACGGCGGCGGACATCCGCATCCGCGGCATCAGCTCCCTCAGCGCCACCAACCGGCCGATCTTCTACATCGACGGCATCCGCTACAACGATGCCTCGAACGGGAACTACGGCCCCTCCGGCTCGGGTGACGGCGTGTTCTCGCAGGGGACCTCGGCGCTCGACGCGCTGAACCCCGAGGACATCGAGTCGATCCAGATCATCAAGGGCCCCGCCGCGGCGACGCTCTACGGCGCCGACGCCGCGGGCGGCGTGATCCAGATCATCACGAAGAAGGGGACGCGCGGCGAGCAGAAGGTCCGCTGGGACGCGCACGTGGAAGGGGGCGGCACGAACTGGGCGCTCCCCCGGCTCACCAACTACACCACGTGCACGGCGGCGCGCATCGCCGACACGACGAACTGGCCGGGGTGCAACGGGCTCGCGGAGGGAACGGTGCTCACCGGCAATCCGCTGGAGACCGACCCGCAGGCGCTCCGCACCGGCCCGTACGAGAAGTACTCGCTCTCGGTGGGCGGGGGCGGGCCGCGCTACTCGTTCTTCGCCGGCGCCGACGTGATCAACGACCGCGGCGTCTTCTTCAACAGCTACAACGACCGCCGAAGCGCGCGCGCCAACTTCTCGGTCGGGATCACCGACAAGATCGATCTGGCGGTCAGCTCGAGCTTCACGAAGACGCACACCCGGCTCCCGCTGGGCGATGACGCGGCGAGCGGCATCATCATCAGCGCCACGCGCGGGCAGCCCGGCTCGGCCGCCAACGATGGCAGCGGGTGGCGCATCCGCACCCCCGACCTCTCGAACCAGTACGACAACCAGCTCGACGCCGACCGCACCATCCTCGGCGCGACGCTGAACTACCGTCCCACGACCTGGTTCCGCAACCGCTTCACGGCCGGCGTGGACATCAACGATCCGCTCGCGACGATCTACTACGCGCCCAACTCCGCGTTCTCGATCGCCGACGGCGTGTTCCCCAGCGGCTTCATCGCGCAGCGCATGCCGCAGACGCACCTCTGGACGTTCGACTACGCGGGGATCTTCAGCAGCACGCTGCCGAAGGACCTGAGCTCCGAGTTCTCCGTCGGCGTGCAGGGGACGAAGAACGACGCGCGCACGGTGTCGGCGAACGGCAACGGGCTGCCGGCCCCCGACTTCCAGCTCGTCCAGTCGGCGACCACGGTCTCCGGCGCCACGGGGCTCACCCAGATCGCGAGCCTCGGCTACTACGCGCAGGAGCAGATCGGCTGGAAGAACCGGTTGTTCGTCACCGGCGCGCTCCGCGCGGACAACAACTCGGCGTTCGGCGACAACTTCCAGCACGTGTACTACCCGAAGGCGTCGCTCTCGTACGTGGCGTCGGAGGAGCCGGCGCTCGCGTCGATCTTCGACGCGATCCATGCGGACAACTTCCGCCTCCGCTTCGCCTACGGCGAGGCCGGGCGCGCCCCCGGGCCGTACGATGCGCTCCGCACCTACGGCACCATCCGCGTGGCGAACGGCGACGGGAGCGTCAGCTCGGGGCTCACGGCGGGCTCGCCGGGGAACCCCGACCTGCACGCCGAGCGCGGACGCGAGTTCGAGGGGGGCTTCGACGCCTCCTTCCTCGGGAACCGCGCGGGGCTCGAGTTCACCGCGTACCACAAGACCACCAACGACGCGCTGGTCTCGATCGGCAGCCCGGCGTCCACCGGGTTCACCGCCGGCTACTACATCAACTTCGCCCAGCTCCAGAACACCGGGATCGAGCTCACGCTCCGCGGCACGCCGGTGCAGACGCACGCCGTGACGTGGGACGCGCAGTTCGCGCTCTCCACGAACCACAACAAGCTGAACAAGCTGAACCTCGCCGGCACCACGCAGCTCATCCCGTACAATCCCTACGCGCCCACGGCGTACCCGACGCAGCTCATCAAGGAAGGGTATCCGGTGGCCGGCTTCTGGGGTGAGGACGTGCTCCGCAACCCGGACGGCTCGTACGCGCTGGACGCGAACGGGAAGCTCCAGTACGACTCGACACTCAAGTACGTCGGGCCGTCCGATCCGACGTACGAGGGGAGCCTCTCCAACACCGTCACGCTCTTCGGCAACATCCGGCTGTACGCGCTGATCGACTTCAAGGGCGGCAACTACCTGTTCGACCAGAAGGACCGCAACCGCGACCAGGCGTCGAACCGGAACAGCCTCCACTTCAACGACCCGGCGCACCCGCTCTCGGCGGCCGACTCGGCGTACTACTCCGGGAACGCGACGATGCCGTGGATCGTGCCGGCCGACTTCATCAAGCTGCGCGACGTCTCGGTGAGCTACACGTTCCCGCAGTCGCTCACGAGCCGCCTCGGCGGCAAGGACGTGACGCTCACCCTCTCGGGGCACAACCTGGGCTTCATCAGCAAGAAGTACCCGGGGATCGATCCCGAGGTGAACTTCTTCGGCAGCGGCACCTTCCGGACGGGGACCACGAACTTCATTCAGTTCATCCGCGTGGACTCGTACACCCTGCCGATGCTCCGCCGGTTCACCGCGTCGCTCAACGTCAGCTTCTGACCCCATGCGAACCACTACCAAGAGAATCACGGGGCTCGTCGCCGCGGTGGCCCTCGCCGCGAGCCTCGGCTGCAGCAACTTCCTCGACGTGAACAACCCGAACTCGGTGGACGTCGGGAATCTCGGCGACACCACGTACGCGAACCTGCTCGTGACGGGCGCGATCGGGGAGTTCCAGTCGATGTACTCGACCGTCGCGATGTACGGCAGCGTGCTCTCCGACGAGTCGCGGAGCGATCACGTGAACGCGTCGTACGGGCCGATCGACCAGCGCTCGTTCACGAACCTGAACGACATCGACGCGCTCACCTACAACCCGATCCAGCGCACCCGCTACGCCACGGACACGGTGGCCGCGCGGTTCGTGGGCTACTTCGGCGCGCAGGCGGGCACCGACCTGCGCCTCGCGCGCATGCTCGCCCTGGGCGGGTACACGTACATGCTCCTCGGCGAGACGTTCTGCAGCGCGCCGATCAACCTGAGCCGGGCGTACACCCCCGCGGAGCTGTTCCAGATGGCACGGCCCAAGCTCGACTCGGCGATCGCGATCGCGAGCGCGGCGAAGGCGGCCGGCGCGAGCGGCGCGGTGGCCGACTCGATCATGGGGCTCGCGCTCGTCGCCGCCGCGCGCACCTCGCTCGACCTGGGTGACGCGGCGGCCGCGGCGAGCTACGCGGCCGCGGTGCCCGACTCGGCGCCGACGTTCTCGGAGTACCGCGTCTACTACATCGAGGGGATCCCGCCGCAGTCGGGGATGCCCACGAACCCCTTCTGGAGCGCGCTCGGACAGCCGATCCCCGCCGTGAGCGGCACGAACGTGTCGGGCGGCGTCCGCTACCTGGCGTCGAGCGTGTGGGTGACGGTGGGAGAAGCGTTCCAGGGGGTCCACGATCCGCGCATCCCGATGAGCCCGACCAAGGTGAAGGCGATGGACAACGGGATGCAGTACGTGGCGAACAAGCCGGCCTCGTTCGGCGGCTTCGTGCGCGACACGGGGATCACGCAGACGATGGACTCCGCGGGGACCACGATCACCTACAAGGAGTACATCGGCGCGCCGATGACGCCTGGAGCGAGCATCCGCATCGCCTCGGCGCTCGAGGCGCAGTACATCGTGGCCGAGGCGAGCGGCGGCGACGCCTCGACGCTCGCGTTCGTGAACGCGCAGCGCGCCGCGAACGGGCAGGGGCCGAGCACCGCCATCACGCCGGACGAAGTACTTGCCGACCTGCGCGAGCAGCGGCGGCGCGAGTTCTACCTCGACGGGCACCGGCTCGGCGACCTCCGCCGCTACGCCGAGCAGGCCGGGATCGACTACTTCCCCACCGGGCCGTTCCCCGGCTCCACGGAGCAGTACGGGAATCAGCAGTGCTTCGTGATCCCGATCTCCGAGGTGAACTCGAACCCGAATCTCTGATCCGGGCGATGGTGCACGTTCCAGCCTGACGAGAGAGGGCCCGGCGAGGTCGCCGGGCCCTTTCTTCCACCCGCCACTCCCGCTTCCCACCGTGCCGATCACGATCCGCTCCCTCCCCCTGATCGCGCTCCTCGCCGCGCGCGCCGCGCTGGCGCAGACGCCCGCTCCCGCCCCCACCGATTCCGACGCGCCGCCGGTGGCGCGCGAGTTCCGCGGCGTGTGGGTGGCGTCCGTCGCGAACATCGACTGGCCATCGCGCCCCGGGCTCTCCACCTGGCAGCAGCAGGTGGAGCTGCTCGAGATCCTGAACCGGGCGGTGGAGCTGCACCTGAACGCGGTGGTGCTCCAGGTGCGCCCCGCTGCCGATGCGCTGTACCACTCCAGGTACGAGCCCTGGTCCGAGTACCTCACGGGGGAGATGGGCGCGCCCCCCGAGCCGTCGTGGGATCCGCTGGCGTTCGCGGTGAAGGAGGCGCACGCGCGCGGGCTCGAGCTGCACGCGTGGATCAACCCATTCCGCGCGCACCATCCCACGGACACCTCGGCGTATTCCACCAACCACGTGAGCCGGGCGCACCCGGGGATGGTGCGGCAGTACGGCCAGTACCTGTGGCTCGATCCGGGAGATGCCGCGGTGCGGCGGCATTCGCTGCGCGTGGTGCTCGACATCGTGAAGCGCTACGACGTCGACGGCATCCACATCGACGACTACTTCTACCCGTACAAGGAGCGCGACTCGCTCGGGCAGCCGATGGACTTCCCCGACGACTCGAGCTGGACGCGCTACGTGCGCGCGGGCGGGAAGATGACCCGCGACGACTGGCGCCGGCACAACATCGACCTGTTCATCGAGTCGATGTACCACGAGGTGAAGAAGGCGAAGCCGTGGGTGAAGGTGGGGATCAGCCCCTTCGGCATCTGGCGCCCGGAAAATCCGCCGGGGATCTGCTGCTTCGACGCGTACGCGGAGCTGTACGCCGACTCGCGGAAATGGCTCGCCGAAGGGTGGCTCGACTACCTGACGCCGCAGCTCTACTGGTCCATCGGCTCGCCGCACCAGAGCTATCCCGTGCTGCTGAAGTGGTGGGCGGAGCACAACCCGAAGGGGCGGCACCTCTGGCCGGGGAACGACCTGAATCGCATCGGCCCGCTCGGCACCTCCGGGTGGCGCGCGGACGAGCTGCTCGAGCAGATCCGCCTCACGCGCGCGCAGCCCGGCGCGACGGGGAACGTCTACTTCAGCATGAAGAGCCTCATGACCAACCGCGGCGGGATCACCGACCAGCTCGCGGGGGGGCCGTACGCCCAGCCCGCGCTCGTGCCCGCGTCGCCATGGCTGAGCAAGCGCGTGCCGCCGACGCCGAAGGCGGTGGCGCGCGTGGACACGGTGACGGGGAACGTGGTGCTCCACCTCGCGCCGGGAGGGAAGCACCACGTGTGGTTGTGGGCGGTGCAG
>CAMLEQ010000068.1 GCA_946479015.1 uncultured Gemmatimonadota bacterium
CACCCCGCCGTCCCCGCCCCCGCCGCGGCCGGGCCGCCCCGCCCGGGGCCGACCCCCCCCGCGCCCCCGTACCGCCCGGCCCCGGCGCCGGATGCGGCCCCCCCGCCGCTGCGGCGCGACGCCGCATCCGCCGGCGATGCCGCGCCCCCGGAGCCGATGGGCTCTCTCGCGCCGGAGCCGGCGCGCCGCACGAGCGCCGTCGCCACGCCGGAGCCCCCCATCGATCCACGCCCCTCCGCGCGGCGCGCCGACGTTCCGGCGGATGCCGCGCCCGCGAGGAACGGGCGGGGAAACGGCGCCGGGGGCGCGGGCGGCGCGCAGGAGCGCCTCGCGATCAACCGGCTGGTGGAGCGGTGGGACGACGTGATCGCGCGCGTGCGCGCCGATGGCCGCATGGTGCTCGCGGCGGCGCTCCAGCACGCGATCCCCGGCGCGGTGTCGGGGCGCGGCGAGATCACGCTCGAGCTCGAAGGGAGCGATGCGGTGTACCAGCAGCCGATCGCCGATGCGGCCTCGGATGTGCTCTCCGCCGTCGGGACGTTCTTCACCGGCGCCACGCGCCTCCAGGTGCGCGTGGCCGATGGCGCGGGCACCGACGCCGCCGCGCCGCGCCGCCTCACCGAGGAAAGCATCCGGAGCGAGCGACTCGCGATGCTGCGCAAGCGCGATCCCGCGCTCGATCTCGCGATCGATGCGCTCGACCTGGAGCTCATCGACTGACCGCGCGCTTGCCAGAGCCGCCGCGCGCGGCGTAGTTTCACCGGCTCCACAGCGACGTACCATGGCCGACTTCATGAAGATGCTGCAACAGGCGCAGCAGGTGCAGGGGCGCTTGCAGCAGATGCAGCAGGAGCTCGAGAGCAGGACCGTCTCCGCGTCCAGCGGCGGCGGGATGGTGACCGTGACCGCGGACGGGAAGGGGCAGGTCCGCCAGGTGCGCATCGACCCCACGGTGGTGAACCCCGCCGATGTGGAGATGCTCGAGGATCTGGTGCTCGCCGCCATCACCGAAGCGCAGAAGAAGGCGGCGGAGCTGGCGCAGGAGGAGATGCAGAAGGTCACGGGGGGACTCTCGCTGCCGTTCAAGCTGCCGTTCTGAGATGTCCGCGATCGACGACCTCGCCGCGGAGCTGTCGAAGCTTCCGGGGATCGGCCGCAAGACCGCCCTCCGCCTCACGTATCACCTGCTCAAGCAGCCGCCGGATCAGAGCCGCCGCCTCGCCGGCGCGCTGGAGGGGCTGGTGGAGCGGGTGCGGCGCTGTTCGGTGTGCGGCAACCTCACCGAGGGAGATCCGTGCGCCATCTGTGGCGATGCGCGGCGCGATCGCGCGGTGCTGTGCGTGGTGGAAGAGGCCTCGGACATCGGGGCCATCGAGCGGGCGGGGGAGTTCCACGGCGTGTATCACGTGCTCGGTGGGCGCCTCTCCCCCCTGGATGGCGTGGGACCGGAGGACCTGGCGATCCAGCCGCTCGTGGATCGCGTGTCGGCCGGGGCGGTGCGCGAGGTGATCATCGCCACCAACCCGAGCCTCGAAGGGGAAGCGACCGCCCTCTACGTGCAGCGCCAGGTGGCGTCGCACGTGGGTGTGGTCTCGCGCATCGCGCGCGGGATCCCGGTGGGCGGTGATCTCGAGTACGCGGACGGGGTGACGATCGCCCAGGCGATCAGTGCCCGACGGGAGATGTGATGCGACGTTCCCGGACCATGGCGGCCGCCGCCGGCTTCGCTGGTGGCCTCGTGCTGGGGTTAGTCGTCTGGAGTCAGCAGACGCAGCGATCCCGGCGTGACCTGTTCAGCGCCCAGCCGTGGCGCCGGATGGCGGCCCTCGGCTATCTCCGCGGGCAGCGGAGCCCGCGGAGCGTGCGCCTGCTGCGCGATTACGTCGCGTGGGAGAATCACCCCGGTCTTCGCCGTCGCGGCCAGACGATCCTGCGCCGGATGGAACAGTCTCTCGAATAGGCAGGTCGGACACATGCCCGTTGGTGCAGCCAGTTGGTCGTTCACCGAGGACGATTACGGAGCGATTCTCAAGGCGCTCCAGCAGTTCCTCCATGACAGCAACTCGCGCTCGGCGCTCCTCGTGGACCGCGCCGGGCAGCTCGTCGCGACCGTGGGGGAGCCGCCGCAGTTCGATCCCACCGCGTTCGCGACCCTCACCGCCGCCGACTTCAGCGCCAACGACCAGCTCGCGCGCCTGATCGGCGAGACGGAGTTCAGCTCCCTCTTCCACCAGGGGGAGCAGGAGTCCATGTACCTCGTGGACATCGCGCGGCGGGTGATCCTCGTGATCCTGTTCGACACGCGCACCACGCTCGGACTCGTCCGCCTCAAGGTGAAGCCCACGGTGGAGGAGCTGACCCGGTTGTTCACCGAGCTGTTCCAGCGCGACCGCGCGCAGGAAGGCCCCCCCAACATTCTCGCGGGGGCCGAGGACGAGATCGATCGGCTGTTCCAGTGACCGGGGGGCGGCCATGTCGATGATCAACTACGCGTCGCGCGAGATCAACTGCAAGATCGTGTACTACGGCCCGGGGCTGGGCGGGAAGACCACGAACCTCGAGCACGTGTACGGCCGCGTGCAGCCCGACACGCGCGGGAAGCTCATCTCGCTCGCCACGGAGACGGAGCGCACGCTCTTCTTCGACTTCCTCCCCGTGGATCTCGGTACCATCCGCGGCTTCAAGACGCGCTTCCACCTGTACACGGTGCCGGGGCAGGTGTATTACAACGCGAGCCGCAAGCTGATCCTCAAGGGCGTGGACGGGATCGTGTTCGTCGCCGACTCGCAGATCGAGCGCATGGAGGCGAACCAGGAAGCGATGCAGAACCTGTACGACAACATGCAGGAGTACGGGTACGATCTCACCACCATGCCGTTCGTGATCCAGTACAACAAGCGCGACCTCTCGAACGCCGCGCCGGTGGTGGAGCTCCAAGCGGCGCTGAACCCGGGGTGGGAGGTGCGCGAGCCGTCGAAGCAGCGGATCACCCCCGATCCGTACCACGCGGGGGAGAATCTCGTGGAGCAGATCTCCACGGGCGAATGGGTGGAGCATGCGCCATATTTCGAGGCGGTGGCCGTGACGGGGGACGGAGTGTTCGATACGCTGAAGGCAGTCAGCAAGCTCGTACTGAAGACGCTGGCATAGGTCGGTGGCGGTGCGGTGAACCTCCCCAACGCGCTGACCGTCGGGCGCATTGCCGCCACTCCGCTGATCGCGCTGCTCCCGTTCGCGTCGAGCTGGGAGCTGAAGCTCGCGGGTTTCCTGTTGTATCTGGTCGCGGCAATCAGCGACTACTACGACGGCGTGCTCGCGCGCACGCGCGGGCTGGTCACCGACCTCGGCAAGCTCCTCGATCCGCTCGCCGACAAGCTCCTCCTGCTCGGCACGCTCGTCCCCATCTACCTGCTCATGGCGGGAGTGGGGACGCCGCTCTCCATGAGCTTCGTCACGCCGTGGGGGCGCGCGGCGGTTCCGCTGTGGGTGGTGCTGGTGGTACTGGGGCGCGAGCTGGTGATGACGATCTTCCGGCAGGCCGCCGCGCGTCGCGGTGTGATCATCGCCGCCATCGGCCCGGCGAAGTGGAAGATGGGCTTCCAGTCGGTGTGGGTCGGCGCATCGTACTTCTGGTTCGCGGCGCGGGACGCGCAGTTCCACTACCTGTGGGTCGGCCCCTGGTGGCGCGCCTTCGCACAGTTCAACGGCATCGTGGGCGTGGCGTCGATGTGGATCGCGGTGGCGCTGACGATCTACTCGCTCCTGCTGTACTTCGCCCGGTACGGCGCGGTCTTCGCGGGACGCGGGGCGCGGGACGCGGGGCGCGTGCGGCCTCCGGCGGATCCCCCCCGGAACCCATGAGCGATCGCGCTGTGAGATCGGCGGCAGCCGGCTGACCCCGGATCGCATCCCGCGTCCCGCACCCCGCGTCCCGCACCCCGCAATGTTGCGCGTCGAGCTACTCACCATCGGCGATGAGCTTCTCCTCGGCTACACGGTGGACACCAACGCCGCGCACCTCGCGCGCGCGCTGGCCGAGGTGGGGATCGTGGTGTCGCGCCGCGCGACGGTGGCCGATGACGCGCAGGAGATCGCGAGCGCGGTGCGGGAGGCGCTCGATCGCACGGGAGGGGTGATCACCACCGGCGGTCTCGGTCCCACGGCGGACGACCGCACGCGCCCGGCCATCGCCGCGCTCTTCGGTCGCGCGCTGCACCGTGATGACGCCATCGTGGCCACGATCGAGGCGCGGTTCCGCGCGATGGGCAACGCGGCGATGCCTCCGGCGAACGTGACGCAGGCGATGGTGCCCGAGGGGGCGCGCCTCCTCGAGAACCGGCACGGTACCGCGCCGGGGCTCTGGCTCGAGGACGATGCCGGACGGTTCGTGGCCATGCTCCCCGGCGTCCCCCGGGAGATGCGCGGGATGCTGGCGGACGTCCTCCTCCCGCTCCTGCGCGAGCGCGCGGGCGCCGGGGGATCCTCGGGCGCGGTGGTGCTCTCGCGGACGGTGCGCACCACGGGGATCGGCGAGTCGGCGCTCGCGGAGCGACTCGGGGAGCTCGCCGGCGGCGTGGACGGACTCCCCCTCGCCTTCCTCCCCGGCTGGGAAGGGGTGGATCTACGGCTCACGGTGCGCGGCGCGGATCGCGCGGCGGCCGAGCGCGCGCTCGACGCCGCGGCGGCGAAGCTCCGGGAGCGCGCCGCGCGATGGGTGTACGGAGAGGGCGCCGCGGATCTGGCGGCGGTGGTGCTCCAGCTGTGTCGCGAGCGCACCGCGCGGCTGGCCACCGCGGAGAGCTGCACCGGCGGGTTGCTCGGCGGGCGCCTCACCGCGATCTCCGGCGCGAGCGACGTGTACCTGGGCGGCGTCGTCGCGTACGACAACGCCGTGAAGGAGCGGCTGCTCGGCGTGCCGGCGGCGCTCCTGCGAGAGCACGGCGCGGTGAGCGAAGCGGTGGCGGTCGCCATGGCGCGCGGCGCGTGCGATGCCACGGGTGCCACGGTCTCGATGGCGATCACCGGCGTGGCCGGCCCGGGCGGCGGCACCCCGGAGAAGCCGGTCGGGACGGTATGGCTGGCGGCGCACGCGCTCGGCGAGACGCGCGCCGTCCGCCGCGTGCTCCCTGGCGATCGCGAGGAGATCCGCCGCCGCGCCACGCAGGGCGCGCTCGATCTCGTGCGCCGCGCATTGCAGGGCGTGTAGCGCTCCGCCGGTCTTCTGCCGCTTCGGCAGTGTCATGGGGCATGCCGGTTGCACGACTCGTACACCCTGGAAAGATTTAACGGAGCCGAGCGCCGTCGTGCGTCCGCTGGGAGCACGGCGGTGCGTCCATACATCAGCGACAAGGATTCTCAATCGTGCGAGATGATCTCGATCTGCCCCCCGATGGCCCGTCGAACTCGCGCCAGGGTGGGGGAAGTGATGCGCAGGCGGACGGTGTGGGAACCGAGGCCGCGCAGGCCGAGCCGCAGCCTTCGGGGCGCGAGTCGGAGGAGCAGCTCCAGGAGCAGCTCCAGGAGCAGCGTGACAAGTATCTCCGTCTCGCCGCCGAGTTCGACAACTTCCGCAAGCGGACGGCGCGCGAGCGCCAGGAGGCGGGCACGCGCGCGCAGGGCGACCTCATGCGCCGCTTCCTCGACTCGCTCGACGACCTCGGCCGCGTGGCATCGGTGAACGCGGACGCGATCGCCGATCCGCGGACGATCATCGAGGGAGTGGAGGCGGTGCAGCGGAAGCTGCTGAAGGCGCTGTCCGACGCCGGACTCGAGGTGATCGATCCGGTGGACCAGCCGTTCAATCCGCAGCTTCACGAGGCGGTGGCCACCGAGCCCGCGTTGTCGCCCGAGGACGACCATCTGGTGGCGCGCGTCTACCAGCCGGGCTACCTGTTTCAGGGTCAACTGCTTCGGCCGGCGCGAGTGGTCGTGAAGCAGTGGATGCAGTGACGAGCGCGTAACCGCCCATGGCCCAGAGCAAGGACTACTACGCCGTTCTCGGCGTGTCCGCCTCGGCGTCCCAGGACGAGATCAAGAAGCAGTACCGCAAGCTGGCCAAGAAATACCACCCTGACGCGAATCAGGGGGACGCGAAGGCCGCGGAGCGCTTCAAGGAGATCTCCGAGGCGTACAACGTGCTCGGGGACGCGGACAAGCGGAAGCAGTACGACGAGATGCGCCAGCTCGGCGCGTTCACCGGCTTCGGCGGCGGCGCGCGCGGGGGCGGTGCGCGTCCCGGCGCTGGCGCGCGCGGCCCCGGTGCGGGGCCGGGGGGAGTCCACTTCGAGGAGTTCGACATCGGTGGCCTCGGTGGGCTCGGCGATCTGTTCGCGTCGATGTTCGGCGGAGGAGGGCGCGCGGGTGGGGCGCCGGGGGCGGGGACGCGTGCGCGCGGGACGGAGCGCGGCCAGAGCGTGGAAGCGCAGGTCAGCATCCCATTCCGGACGGCGGCGCTCGGCGGGAAGGTCCCGATCACGCTCGAGGTGAACGAGGAGTGCCCTACCTGTCACGGCTCCGGCGCCGCGCCCGGGGCGTCGTTCAAGACGTGCCCGGAGTGCGGCGGACGCGGGATGATCTCCTTCGGGCAGGGGAGCTTCGCGGTCAATCGCCCCTGTCCGATGTGTCTGGGGCGCGGCCAGGTGCCGACGGAGCAGTGCCCGACCTGCCACGGCACCGGTGAGACTCGCGTCAGGCGGACGGTGAACGTGACCGTGCCTCCGGGTACGGACACCGGCACCCGGGTGCGCCTGACGGGTCAGGGCGGGAAGGGAGTGAACGGCGGGCCGCCAGGGGATCTCATCATCACGTTCCAGGTGGAGCCCGACCGATTCTTCCGGCGCGAGGGGTACGACGTGGTCGCCAACATCCCGCTGAACATCGCGCAGGCCACCCTCGGCTCGCGCGTGAGCGTGCGCACGCTGGACGGGAAGAAGGTGACCGTGCGCATTCCGCCCGGGACCCCTTCGGGGAAGCGCTTCCGCATCCGCGGCCAGGGGATAGAGCACGACGGCCAGCGTGGCGACATGCTGATCGAGGTGTCGATCACCGTGCCGGAGAAGCTGACGCCGGAGCAGGAGGAGATGATGAAGCAGTTTGCGTCGGCCGGAGGTATGAAATATTAGGGGGTCTAGGACCTAGTCGCTGGACCACCATGGAACGTGTGTGGCGTGTGGGGAACTGACGGGTAGAGGAGGGAGGTAGAGCGCGTGTGGGCTCGGCTGTAGAGAGAGTCCACCTACACACGAACCTACTCTCGCTCTACCTCCCTCCTCTTCCCGTCAGTCCCCTACACGCCACACGCGTTGTTTGGTGGTCTAGCGACTAGGCCCTACCCGCCCCTGCCCCCCTGCGAGCTGAGGCTTCACGACGGAGGAGTCACCAACCACCACGATGGTGAGCCGGTCGGGGTCTATGTACCGCTCCGCCATGCGCTGCACGTCGGCGGGGGTGACGGCGTAGACCCGCTGCACGTAGTGCGAGAGCCAGTCGGCGCCGAGGCCGTGCAGGCGCACGAAGGCGAGCTGGTTCTCGATGCCGAGGCGCGAGGAGTTCCGGAGCACGAAGGTGCCCGCGAGATAGTTCTGGATGCCGCGGAGCTCCGCCTCCGAGGGGGGCTCGCGGCGCAGCCGGTCGATCTCGCCCAGGATCTCCTTGATCGAGGGACCGGTCACGTTCGTCGTGACGTCGGCGATCTCCGCCCAGTACGCATCGCGGTAGTGGGTGGTGATCTGGCTGTACGGCGAGTAGGTGTAGCCCTTGGCCTCGCGGATGTTGCTCGTGATGCGCGACGAGAAGGCGCCGCCGAGCAGGGCGTTCATCACCTGGAGCGGGATGTAGTCCTCGCTCGACGGATCGGGGACGGGCAGCCCGATGTAGAGGCTGGACTGCACCGCGCCGGGGCGATCGATGAGGAAGACCTGCCGCGACGCCGCCACCTTCGCCGACGGAGGCGCGGGGATCGCGGCGGGCGCGCCGCCCCAGTCGCCGAACGCCTCGCGCACCGCGCGCTCCACCGCCGCGGCGTCGAAGCGCCCCACCACGTACAGGTGCGCCCGCGCGGCGCCCACGTTCGCGCCCCAGAAGTCCCGCACCTGCTGCGTGGTGTAGCCCTTCAGCATCTCCGGCGTGGGGAAGAGGCGCCCGTACGGGTGGTCGGGGTAGAGCACCGAGAGGAACTTCTCGAGCGCGATCGGCTGCGGCTGACTCTTCTGCACCGAGAGCTCGCGCAGCCGGTCCGCCTGGAGCCGCGGCAGCTCGGAATCCGGGAACGCCGGGTGGCGCACGACGTCGGCCACCAGCCGCGCCATGTCGGGGGCGAACTCGGCGAGCACGGCGCCGCCGATGCTCGTCTGGTCCGAGCCCACGCTCACGTCGAGCGAGCCGCCCATGTCCGCCGCCGCGCGGTTGACCTCCTGCGCGTTGCGCGAGGTCGTCCCTTCCTGGAGCAGGTCTCCCGTGAGGTCGGCGAGCCACACCTGGTCGGCCCGCTCGTTCACGTTCCCCATGCGGAGCACGAGGCGCACGTCCGCCTTGGGGATGATCCCGTACTGCACGAGCGTCACCCCCATGCCGTTGGGGAGGGTGATCTCGCGCGCGGGGGGAACGGTGAAGTTCTTGGGCGTGCCGGGCGCCGGGGGCGCCTCCTTCTGCTGCGCTCCCGCGCGCGCCGTGGGGACGGCCGAGAGGGCGAGGAGCGCCAGCGCTCCCGCCGCCACGGATCGCGATCGCATGTGTATTCCGGTCATGATCCGCTCGTGGTGTCTGCGCCCTTCGCGGGGGCGGCCTTGGGCTCGATGGTCAGCACGGTGCGGTTCCCGGGGCGGAGATACTCCTCGGCCGTCTTGCGGAGCAGCTCGGGGGTCACCTTCCGGTACTGCGCCTCGATGTCGTTGATGCGCGCGGGGTCGCTGTCGAACAGCGCGAACGACGCCAGCAGGTCGGCGCGGCCGAAGCCGAACAGCTCGTCCACGTCGTCGTACAGCGCCGAGCGTGCCTTCACCAGCGCGCGATCGAGCGTGGCGCGGTCCACCAGCGTGGTGCGCAGCGGCTCGATCGTGGCGTCGATCACCTTCAGGATCGAGTCCGCGGACTTGTCGCCGTCGTGGATCAGCGACGCCGTCCAGAGCATCGGACCGCCGTAGTCGTACATGTTGCCGAGCAGGTTGATCCCGCCGCTCACGTCGCCCGTGAGCCCGGTGCGCTGCACGAGCGCCTGGTAGAGGCGGCTGTCCTTCCCCTGGAGCAGGATCTGGTCGATGAGCCCCATCGCGTAGTACTCGGGGGTGCCGCGCGGGGGCATGTGGTAGGCGATCGCGAGCGCCGGGCGCGGCGCGAGCGGGTCGGTGCGCGAGGCGCGCTTCTCCGTCTCCTGCCGCGGCTCGGTGAGATCCGGCTGCGCGGGGCGCGGGGCGGAGGGGATGGAGCCGAAGTACTGGTGGATCCACGCCGTCGCCTGCGCCGGGTCGAAGTCGCCGGCCACCACGAGCACGGCGTTGCTCGGCGTGTAGTACGTGCGGAAGAACGTCTGCGCGTCGGCGAGCGTGGCGGCGTCGATGTCGCTCAGGTCGCCGTAGAAGTTGTGCGCGTTGTACCAGTTCGAGTTCGCGTACTGCGGCACGTCCAGCCAGGGGAAGCCGCCGTAGGGCTGGTTCAGCACGTTCACGCGCACCTCGTTCTTCACCACCCCCTGCTGATTGGCGAGGTTCTCCTGGGTGATGTCGAGGCCGCGCATGCGGTCGGCCTCGGCCCAGAGCATCGTCTGGAGCGTGTGCGCGGGGACGATCTCGAAGTAGTTGGTGAAGTCGAAGCGCGTGGAGCCGTTGAGGATCCCGCCGTTCTTCTGGATGAGCCGGATGAACTCGAGCTTCCCGAGATTCTGCGAGCCCTGGAACATGAGGTGCTCGAACAGGTGCGCGAAGCCGGTGCGGTTCCTGGGCTCGAGGCGGAAGCCGACGTTGTAGTAGACCGCCACCGTGACGATGGGCGCGGTGGTGTCGCGCGAGAGGACGACGCGGAGCCCGTTCGGCAGCGTGTCGTACCGCACCGGAACGACGAACGCCGCCGGAGCGGAGCCGGCGGCGGATGCGGAGGCCGGGGGTGTTGGTGCGGGCGCCGGCGCGGCGCCCGTCCCTCCCCCCGCGCTCGCGCACCCGCTCACGGCGAGCACCAGCGCGGTGATGCGAAGGGTGTGCATGCAGGTCATGCCCGTGGTGAAAGGATGAACGGCACTACGGGAATCGCGCTGGCGCGGATTCGGCGGCGCTGCCGCCCCTACGCCTCCGCCAGCACCTCCTCCTTCGACGACTCGCTGATGATGCGCTGCGCGGCGTCGGGGGGGACCTCCTCGTAGCCGCGGAAGCGGCGGACGAAGGTGGCGTGGCCGTGCGTCATCGAGCTCAGCTCCGTGGCGTACAGGTGCAGCTCGGCCTCGGGGATCACCGCCCGCACGAGCGTGCCCTGACCGTCCGGGAGCGGCTCGGTGCCGAGGATCTGGCCGCGCCGCGCGGACACGTCCCCCATCACGTCGCCAAGGTACTCCTCGGGGGTGGCGATCTCCAGCTCATCGAGCGGCTCGAGGAGCACCGGGCGGCACTTCGGCGCCACCGCCTTGAACGCCAGAATCCCCGCCATCTTGAACGACATCTCGCTCGAGTCCACCGAGTGATAGGAGCCGTCGAAGCACTCCACCTTGAAGTCCACCAGCGGATAGCCGGCGAGCACGCCGCGCTGCGCCGCCTCCTGGATCCCCTTGTCCACCGCGGGGATGAACTTCCCCGGGATGGCGCCGCCCACGATCCGGTCCTCGAACACGTACCCCTCGCCGCGGGGGAGCGGCGCGAATCGCACCCAGCAGTCGCCGAACTGTCCGCGCCCGCCCGTCTGCTTCTTGTGGCGCCCCTGCCCCTCGCCCTTCCCCCTGATCGTCTCGCGGTACGCGATCTTCGGCTTCGTGAGCTCCCCCGTGACGACGAACTTCCGCCGCAGCTTCGCCATGCTCACCTCGAGGTGCCGCTCCCCCATCCCCGAGACCACCGTCTCGTGCGTGTCGGGGTTGTAGTGCGTCTGGAAGGTGGGGTCCTCGTCGTGCAGGCGGTGCAGCCCCTGCTGGAGCTTCTCCTCGTCGTTGCGCGAGGAGGCGTGGACGGCGAAGGTGACGAGCGGATCGGGGAGCTGGATGTCCGGCAGCCGCACCGGGTGCTCACGCGTGGACAGGGTGTCGTTGGTGTGGGTGTTCTTGAGCTTCGCCACGCACCCGATGTCGCCGGCGTGCAGCGTCGGGACCTCGGTGCGGTCCTTCCCCTGCGCCACGGAGAGGTGCCCGAGCTTCTCCGCCAGATTGCGGGTGGCGTTGAACACCTCCTGTCCGTTCACCACCGCGCCGGAGAAGATGCGGAAGAAGGAGACGTCTCCCACGTGCGGCTCGGTGAGCGTCTTGAACACGAGGGCGCTGAACGGCTGGTCGTCGCGCGCGTGGATCTCCACGGTGTGGTCGCCCTCCGCGCCCTTGAACGCGTGGAGCTCTTCCATCTCGTAGGCGGACGGCATGAGCTCCACGATCTTGGTGAGCAGCGCGCGCGTGCCGTACGTGAGCTCGCCGGAGACGCAGAAGAGGGGGAAGAGCTCCCCGCGCTTCATCCCCTCCTTCATCGCGGCGATCGCCTCGTCGCGTTCGATCTCCGCGCCCTCCAGGTAGCGCTCGAGCATCGTGTCGTCGGTGGCGGCGATCGTCTCGATGAGGTCCTGGTAGTAGCGGTCGAACTGCGCCTGGTGGTCGGCGGGGATGTCGATCTCGTCGAACTCCCCCGTCTTCGTGCCCCGCCGGTACTCGTGCGTCTTCTTGGAGAAGAGATTGATGATCGCGTGGAACGCCGCTCCCTCGCCCACGGGGATCTCCACCGGGATCACGTTCGGCGTCAGGCGGCTCTTGATGGACTGGTAGACGCGGTCGAAGCTGGCGTTCTCCTTGTCGAGCATCGTGACCACGAAGAGGACGGGATCCTTCCGGGCGATCGCCTGGCGGAACATCTTCTCCGTCCCCACCTCCACCCCCGCGGTGGCACTCACGACGACGAGCGCGCCGTCGGCGGCGGCGAGTCCGGCCACGGCGTCGCCGTGGAAGTCGAGGTATCCCGGGGTGTCGATCAGGTTGATCTTGGTGTCCATCCACTCGGCGTACGCACAGCCGAGATTGATCGAGTATTTCCGCTCGATCTCCTCGGGCGCGAAGTCGGTGAGCGAGCTTCCGTCCTTGACCGAGCCGTGGCGCTTGCTGGCGCCGGAAACGAAAGCGAGCGCGTCGACCAGTGTGGTCTTCCCGCTCGCTCCATGTCCGACGACGGCCACGTTGCGGATCTCCGAGCTGCTGTACTCCCGCATGGTGGACT
>CAMLEQ010000069.1 GCA_946479015.1 uncultured Gemmatimonadota bacterium
GGATGGCCGCGAGCGGCGTGCGCCCGCCGAGCGCGTCGAGCGGCGCGCGCATCCACGCGTGCTCGCGCGGGATGAGCGCGGCGCGAACGGCTTCCGGTGCGGTCGTCCCCGCCCCGATCATCTCGTCGCGCCACACGAGCCAGCGGCGCTGCATCGCGTGCCGGAGCGCGTGCTCGGTCACCCCCATCACCTCGCCCCACTGCTCCCCCTCGCCCAGGTCGGGGTGGGGGACCATGACGCGGGCTTCGAGATCGGCCCACAGCTCCGACTGCCACTCCTGAACGTCCGCGTCCCACCAGTGGCCGCCGGGAAAGTCCTTCACGCGACCTTCGAAGATCTTCCGCTCGCCGAGCACACCCTCCGCCCACTCGCAGACGATCCTTTCGTGCTCGGCAAGGAACGCGAAGAAGGGAGCGAGCACCGCGTGCACCTCGCGCGCGATGCGGAGCGGCGCCTGCACCTTGCGCGGGAACCAGTCGTACAGGAACACGCGCAGGTCGTACTCCGACACCGCCCGCACCGGCGCCCCCTGGGTTCCGGTGAGGAACTCCACGAAGAGGCGAGCGACGGCGTCAGCACCTCGTGCGCTCCCCAGATCGTATGGCTGGTGGGGAGCGCGTACCCGTCGTACCGGATCCGCGTGCCTGACGAGTCGTCTGTCCACTCGATGGGGAGCGCCGCGGTCGCCTCGCCGGCGAGCACGTCGCGGTGGCGCTCGACGAACGCGGGGACGGCGCGCAGCACTGCGGCCAGGTCGGCGACCTGCTCGGGCGTGACGCCGCCGCCGAGCGTGTTCACGGCCACCAGAACCGGATAGGCTCCCCGCCCCGCCACCACCCGCCACGGCGCGGCACGGTGGTAGGCGGCCGCGGCGGCGAACAGCTCGCCTACCGATTCATCGGGGAGCCCCCACCCCGCCCACGTCTCCGGCGCGGAGATGTGCGACGCGGCGCCGGGTCCGATGATCTCATCGGCCATCTCGCGCAGGAACGAGCCGATCACCGGCAGGTCGCTGGAGGCGTACACGGCGACGCCATGCAGCGCCTCGGCGCCGGAGAGGAGCCGCGCCACCTCCTCGCCCCGCACGAGCAGCGATGTGGGCGTGCTCCCCGTGACCTCCACGCCCTTGCGGAGCGCCGCCTCGAGGGTGCGTGCCAGCCCCGCGGCATCGGACGGCGGGTGGGCGAGGAGCTCGACGTGCACGGGGAGCACACCCGACGTCACGAGCACGATCGCCGGACGGGCGGTGGGATCGTCCTCCAGAGTGGCGGACACGGGCGCGACGTCCGCTTCCCAGGTGAGGCCGGGATCCTGCGGTCGCCCGCGCTGCCACGTGGTCCTCTCGCGCCGCTGCGTCTTTCGCTTGTGTGCCACGCCGTCCGCCGGAGTGCGCTACCAGTTGAGCCAGTAATTGAGCTTCACCAATAGCACGTCCGTCGCCGGAGCGCGGAAAAGTCGCCCGGCATCATCGCCGAGCGCGAAGTCGCCGGTGGGGTCGAAGCGCGACCGGCCGTCGCTCCACACCACGAACAGCGTCGAGCCCGGCCGGTACTCCCAGCGCAGCACGGTGGTGGAGCGGAACTGCTTGAAGTTGAAGTCGGGGTTGCCGAAGCCGAGGTCGCTCGAGCCATCGCCGTTCACATCCACGGCGTAGGCGCCCGTCGCGGCATCGTACGCGATCTCCGATCCGCCGAACGTGTGGAAGCGGTCGCCGAAGCGCGACGCGCGCGGATCCGTGACCTCCTTGAACGCGTGGTACTTCCCCGCGCTGATGAACGGCTCGCCGTAGAGCTGGAGCGAGAGCGTGGGGGTGAAGCTGTAGCTCGCGCGCGCGGTGAGGGAGACGGTGGTCTGCCGGATGGTGCCGAACAGCCAGTGCGGCGCGCCGAGCGCGTCGGCCGTCGTCACGAACTGCCACGGGTTCACGCTCCGCTCCGCGTACGGACCGATCGAGAACTCGGCGCGCCCCCCTGCGCGCACGTCCACCATCGGGTTCACCCACAGGTCGTGGCCGCCGGTCTCCGGCTCGCGCATCCCGTTCGCATCCAGGGTGACGTACACGCGGCGGCGCGTGTCGCTCGACGCGCTGAGAAAGAGCGACGTGGAGGCGGGGGTGCGGAGCGCGGGACCGCCGCGCAGCGCATCCACCGAGAGCGCGGGCAGCCGCTGGCTGAACTCGAGGAAGAGCATCGACCCGTTCAGCCAATCGATCGTCCCGTTCACGTCGATCCCCGTCGCGCGCCGCTCGCCGCCGTAGGTCCACCCGGAGGACGCGCTCGCGAAGACGTTCCAGTCGCGCACCTTCCGTCCAGGGGTGAAGTCGAGATAGCCGACCTGCGCGCCGCCCACCAGCCAGTCGGCGCTCTGCTGGAAGCCGACGTCGTTCATCTCGAACCCCGGCGACCGCGTGAGCCCCGCCACCCCCCAGTGCCAGTTGCCGCCGATCTTCCCGAAGCGCGCGCTGGTGGCGAGCCCGGAGAGCGAGGTGCGCGCGGTGTCGAGGTGCAGGTAGTCCGCGTCGGGGCGCTGGAACCAGTGCCCGGGCGCGCGCTGGAGGAGCGTGATGGACTCCGCGCTCCCCTCGATGCGGCTCGCGAGCACGGACGCGCTCACCTCGTAGTCATCGTGGTGGAAGCGGTGGCGTCCGTCGACGCCGGCGGTGTACGCGCCGGAGCGCAGCCAGCTCAGGGGACCGCCCCCCACGCTCCGGTCGGCGGCGGTGAAGATGCCGCCGATCGCGCTGCCACCGTCGTGGAAGTCCTTGGTCCCACGCGCCACGGCGTAGTTGGTGAGCGGCTCCACCGGCGTGGAGAGCCGGGTGCCGTCGGCCGTGGCGTAGCGCGCGCTCTCTCGCCCGGTCACCGCATCGAGCACGCCGAGCGACCACCCGCTCGCGGTGCGCCCGGAGATCTTCGCCGCGCCGAGGATGGTGGTGGCCTCGGGCGCATCGCTGTACAGCGCCGAGTCGGGGACGCTCCCCTGCGGCGCGCGCCCGATGCGGCGCGAGTAGAAGGGCTGGTCGTTGGAGAACCCCGCGCCCGGTACGTAGTACGGGAAGCCGACGCCGAACGTGAAGAACTGCTCCCCCTCGAGGAAGAGCGGGCGCTTCTCGGGGAAGAAGGTCTCGAACGCCGTGAGGTTCACCACCGAGGGGTCGGCCTCCACCTGGCCGAAGTCCGGGTTCAGCGCGGCGGTGAGGGTGAGGTCGGAGGTGAGCCCGTACTTGAGGTCCGTGCCAACCTTCCCCGAGAAGTCGTGCGCGTGGAAGAAGGGGTCGGCGCCGGAGCCCGGCGCGTGCGTGTCGCTGCCGAGGGTGTACGGCAGCACCTCCAGCCGGCTCGGCGCGCCGAGGCCGCGCAGTCCGGCGAGATCGCCGAACCAGTGCACGAAGCCCGGCCCCTGCGGCGGGATGGGGGCCCAGTAGTCGCGCTCGTTCTTCGACGCATCGTCGCGGATGAAGTCGATCCCCCACACCGCTCCCGCGCCGTCCGCGTCGCGCGTGCTGAAGCGGAGCTGCGAGAGCGGGATGCGGAACTCGGCGGTCCAGCCGAGCGAGTCGACGCGCGCGGCGGACTCCCACACGGCGTCCCAGCCCACGTCCTCGCCGTTGCCGTCGTCGTACTCGAGCACGTCCTTCTGGACGCCGGAGGGGTTCACGGCGAAGCGGAAGGCGGTGCGGCGGTCGTGGTAGCTGTCCACCATCACCTGCGCCCAGTCCGAGTACCCCGTGTAGTCGCGGCGCGCGATGGTGGACGCGATGCGCGCGCGGTCGCTGCGGTACATGCGCATCGCCACGTAGATCGCGTGGTCGTCGTACAGGATGCGCGCCTCGGTGCGCTCGGTGGCCGCCTCGCCGGGGGTGGGGCGCTGCTGGATGAAGCCCGAGGCCACGGGAGCGGCGCGCCATGCGGGATCGTCGAGGCGGCCGTCGATGGTGGGCGCGGCGCCGGAGAGGCGCGTGGCGTCGAGGCTCTTCCGCGCCGCCACCGCCGCGCGCGGAGCGGGGGACAGGGAAGACGCGGTGCTCTGGGCGGCGGCGGCCGCGGCGGCCACGACCGAGAGCGCGCACGCGAGCTTCACCGATGTGAGTGGCGGCATGCCACTATTACGATTGGCTGAGCTCCGGGTTTCGGGTGGGGGCAGCGTGTGCGCGGTCGCGCCAGACGGGCGCGAGCACGACCAGCATGCATCCGGCGGTGATCGCGAACGCCATCGGATAGCCCGTGCGCGCGGAGACGACGCCGAAGGCGGCGGCGCCCAGCCCGAGGCCGCCGTCGTACGCGAGGTTCCACAGCGCGCTCACGGCATCGTAGGCGGCCGGCGATACGCGGTCGAACATCAGCGCGAGGCTGGCGTTCTGGACGATACCGAAGCCGCTGCCGAGGAGCGCCATCCCCACGAGCACCGCCGCGGCGCTGTCGATCCGCGCGAGCGCGACCGTCCCGGCGACCACGGCGAGCACGCCGGGGAGGAGCAGCCGGGCGGAGCCGTGCCGGTCGCCGTGATGCCCCGCCCACCAGCGGCAGAGCGTGGACGTCGCCGCCTGGACGAGCAGCGCGAGCGCGGCGAGGCTGCCGGTGGCGTGGGCGATGGCGAGCGGCAGGAAGGTGACGGCGATGCTGGTCGCCAGCGCGCTCACCGCCATGAACAGCGACGGCCTGGCGAGCGCCCTCGTGCGCGCTCCCGCGAGCAGACCGTGCGGCGACTCCGGCGTGGCCGCGCGCTCCGGCAGACCCGGCACCACCGCCAGGGGAGCGAGCGCCACGAGCGCGCCGGCGACGAACACCGGCCCGAAGCCCACGTGCCCGGCGAGCCACACGCCGAGCGGGAGCCCCACGATCGATGGGACGCCGACCACCACGCCGTAGAGCCCCAGCCCCTCGCCGCGCCGCTCGGCGGGGACGAGCGATGCGACCAGCGCGCTCCCGACGACGAAGATGACCGCGAGCCCCACGCCGCGGACGACGCACAGCGCGAGGATGACCGTCATGCTCGCCGAGAGCGGGAGCGCCAGCGCCGGCGCGCCGATGAGGAGGAGCGCCGCCGCGCACACGAGCCGGTAGCCGAAGCGGGCCACCAGCCGCGGCACGGCGAGCTCGGTGGCCATGGTGGCGAACATCATCGCGCCCGTGGCGAGCCCCGCGCCGACCGTCCCCGCGCCCACCGACGTGGCGTACATCGGCACCACGGAGAGGAGCAGGTAGAAGCTCATCACCGTGCCGAAGCTGGCGGCGAAGGCGGCCACCAGGGGGCGGGTGAGGATCGACTGGCGTGAAGCGGGTGGGCGGGGCATGCAGCGGGTCCTCGTCGGCCAGGAATGCAGGGTGGCCTCGGGCGAGGCGCATGAAAGCTAGCGCGGGATCGGGGAGCCAGGCACCCCGACCTTGCACGTCCGCCAGGCTCGTCGTATGAATGGCACGTGGTGCATCGTCCCCGGCGCCGCACCGGCCGACGCAGGCCTCCCTCGAACACACTCGCGATACCACGATCCCGGCCACGCCTTCCCGCGTGAGGCACACTGGTGCTGCCCGCGCGGTGCACGGGCCGCCGCGCAGTGGCGGCTGTATCGTTCTCGATGGAGGTTGTCTCATGGCTCGGTTCCACCCTTCGAGCGCGGCGATGGTCGCGGCGCTCGCGCTCGGCGTCGCTGCGTGCTCCGATGCGCCCGTCTCGCCGAGTGCCACCCCCGCGCCCGCGCTCTCCCGGGCCGTCCAGCCCGCCGGCCCCGAGCAGGTGATGCCCGGTGAGGTGATCGTGGCGCTGCGGAGCGGCGCCGACGCGCGGACGCTCGCCGCCGATCACGGACTCGCCCTGGGGCGCGCCGGCTACCACGACGCCTTCGTGGTGATGCACGGCGCGGCGGGCTCCGAGCGAGCGATCGCCGCCCGGCTGAGTCACGACGCGAGAGTCGCCTACGCTGAGCCGAACTACCTGCGGCAGCCGACGACGATCGACTCCCGGCTGTGGGCGTTCTACAACCCCGGTGGGCTCAACATGAAGTACACGCGGGGGCGCACCTCCGGGCAGTTCATCTCGTCCTCGTACGCCTCCATCGCGGACGCCGACGAGGACAACGTGGAAGCGTACGCGGCGGGGGGCGGCGACGTGGTGATCGGCTCCATCGACACCGGCGTCGACTTCACGCATTCCGAGTTCACGGGGCGGCTCATCGCGGGGCACGACTGGTACAGCGACGACGATGACCCGACGGACGAGGAGGGGCACGGCACCCACACGACGGGGACGATGGCGGGGAGCACCGTGGGGGTGGCGGGGGTGAGCGGCGCGGCCCCGCACGTGAAGGTGTACGTGCAGCGCGTGTGCGGCCGGCGCGGGTGCCCGACGTCGGCGATCGTGAGCGCGATTCGCGCGGCGGCGGACTACGGCGTCGTGGCCATGAACCTGAGCCTCGGCGGCACCAGCGAGTCGCAGGCGGAGAGCGATGCCATCGCGTACGCGACGGCCAAGGGCGCGCTCGTCATCGCCTCGGCGGGGAACGACGGCGCGAGCACCGTGAGCTGTCCGGCGTGCGACCCGAACGCGATCTCGGTGGCCGCGACGAACTGGCGCGATGCGCTGACCTCCTACACCAACTACGGCACGGGGCTCGACATCGCGGCGCCTGGCGGGGAGTGCTACTCGAACACCACGCCCGAGGGGTGCATCTACAGTGCCTACCTGGGCGGCGGCTACGAGTGGCTGCAGGGCACGTCGATGGCCGCGCCCCAGGTGACGGGTACGGCGGCGATCGTCGCATCGAAGCTCGGGCTGCGCGGCAGCGCACTACGCGACCGCATATTGTCGACCGCGGATGACCTGGGTGATCCGGGCTACGACACCCGGTTCGGCAACGGTCGACTGAACAGCTACCGCGCCGTCACCGGGCAGGCGCTCGCCGGCGCGGAGTAGAATCGACAGCACGGGCGCGGCCGTGTAGGAACGCATATTGCCGCGCAGCGCCCTCACCTCGCGGGCGCCGATGGGGCTCGAGCGTCCGCGCGGGCGGGTATCACTCCCGGCCATCGCGGACGCTCGACCTTCATGGGAACAGCGCACGACGCGAAGCATCACGATCGCCGGCGCCGGTGGGCGGCGGTGCTCTCCGCGGCAGCGCTCGCCGGCGCGCTGGTCGGCGCGGCCGACGCCACCACGCCGAGCCACGCGGAGCACGCCCCGCGCGATGCGCGAAGCGGCGAGCAGATCTATCGCGCGGCGTGCACCGGCTGCCACGGCGCCGACGGCACCGGCGCGCCGCGCACCACCGTGGGGTTCGCCGTCCCCCTGCCGGACTTCACGGACTGCAACTTCGCCTCGCGCGAGGCGGACGCCGACTGGGCGGCGATCATCCGTGATGGCGGACCGGTGCGCGGCTTCTCACGCATCATGCCGGCGTTCCGCGATGCGCTCTCGCCTGACGAGATCCGGCGCGTGATCGCCTACCTGCGCACGTTCTGCCGGAGCGGGAGCTGGCCGCGCGGCAACCTGAACCTGCCGCGCGCGCTGGTGACGGAGAAGGCGTTCCCCGAGGACGAGGCGGTGCTCACGACCGCGGTGAACACCCACGCGCCGGGCGGGGTGTCGAACGCGCTCCTCTACGAGCGCCGCTTCGGCGCGCGCGACCAGCTCGAGGTGGAGGTCCCGTTCTCGATCGCCCAGCAGGAGAAGGGCGGCCCGTGGAGCACGGGGATCGGCGACCTCTCGCTCGGCCCCAAGCACACGTTCTACCACTCACGCAGCTCGATCCTGAGCGGCGCGGCCGGCATCTCCCTGCCCACGGGAGACACCGCGAAGGGATTCGGCGCCGGCACGGCGATCGTCGAGACGTACGCGCTGTTCGGGCAGTTGCTTCCCGCCAACGGGTACTTCCAGTTCCAGGGGGGCGTGGAGCTGCCCACGCACCCGGCGCACGCACCGCAGGAGCTGTTCTGGCGCGGCGCGCTCGGCACCACGGTGCCGTTCGGGCGGATCTCGCGCACCTGGTCGCCGATGGTCGAGGTGCTCGGCACGCGCGAGATGACCGCCGGCGCGCCGGTGGAGTGGGACATCGTGCCGCAGTCGCAGCTCACGCTCAGCGCGCGGCAGCACATCCGCGTGAGCGTCGGCGTGGACGTGCCGGTCACCGAGACCGACACGCGCCACCCGCAGATCCTGGCGTACCTGCTGTGGGATTGGTTCGACGGCGGTCTCTTCGAGGGGTGGAGAGGATGGTGCCCAGGGTGCCAGCACTGAGGGGAGCGGTCGCCGCGCTCGCGGCGGTGACCGCCGTGGCGTTCCTCGCCGCGGCGGGACCGGATGCGCCGCCGCGCGAGCGCCCGGGCGCGAGCCGCCCGCGCTTCATCGTGGGAGACCGGTGCATGCCCTGCCACAACGGCCTCACCACCAGCGCCGGGCGCGACGTCTCCATCGGCTTCGACTGGCGCGCCACGATCATGGCGAACTCCTCCCGCGATCCGTACTGGCAGGGATCGGTGCGGCGCGAGGTGCTCGAGCACTCCGCAGCGCGGCGCGACGTGGAGGACGAGTGCTCCATCTGCCACATGCCGATGCTGCGCTACGTGCAGCACGCGGCCGGCTGGCACGGCGCGGTGTTCGACCACCTGCCGGAGCGGCGCGGAACCGACCCGCTCGACAGCCTCGCCGCCGATGGTGTCTCGTGCACCACCTGCCACCAGATCCAGCAGCGCAGGCTCGGCGAGCCGTCGAGCTTCGACGGCGGCTTCGTGATCGATGCCGTGCCCCCCGGTGGGCGCCCGCCGGTGTTCGGTCCGTACGAGGTGGATCGCGGGCACCGGACGATCATGCATTCCTCGTCCGGCTTCGTGCCGACGAGAGGGGACCACATCCGCTCCGCCGAGCTGTGCGCCACCTGCCACACGCTCTACACCACGGCGCTCGGCGAGCGCGGCGACACCATCGGGCGGCTGCCGGAGCAGGTGCCCTTCCTGGAGTGGAAGCACAGCGCGTTCGTGAACGAGCGGAGCTGCCAGGACTGCCACATGCCGCCGATGGTGGCGGAGGGGGACAGCGTCGCCATCACCGCGGTGCTCGGAGTGCCGCGCCCCGGTCCGAAGCGGCACGTGTTCGCCGGCGGCAACTTCTTCGTGCTCGGGATGCTCGCGCGCCACCGCGCGGAGCTGGCGGTGGAGGCGCTGCCGCAGGAGCTCGACGCGGCCGTGGCGAGCACGCGCGAGATGCTCTCGCACGCGGCCACGGTCGCGCTGGAGCCGGCGCCCGCGGCGGCGAGCGCGGATGGGCGGCTCGCGGTGGACGTGCTGGTGACGAACCTGAACGGCCACAAGCTGCCGACGGCGTTCCCGTCGCGGCGCGCGTGGCTGCACGTCACCGTGCGCGACCGCGGCGGCGCGGTGGTGTTCGAGTCGGGCGCGGTGATGCCGTCGGGGCGCATCGTGGGGAACGACAACGACGACGACCGCACGCGCTACGAGCCGCACTGGCGGGAGATCACGCGTCCCGACCAGGTGGAGATCTACGAGTCGATCCTGAAGGACCGGCATGGCAACGTGACCACCGGGCTGCTCTCCAGCGTCGGCTACCTCAAGGACAACCGCCTCCTCCCGCGCGGCTTCGAGAAGGCGACGGCTGGCGCGGACTTCGCCGTCATAGGCGATGCGGCGAGCGACCCGGCGTTCGCCGGCGGCTCCGACCGCGTGCGCTACCGCGTGGACGTGTCGCGCGCGCAGCCCCCCTTCCGGGTGGACGCGGAGCTGTGGTACCAGCCAATCGGCTTCCGCTGGGCGCACAACCTGAGCCTGCGCCCCGCGCCCGAGACGGACCGGTTCGTGGCCTGGTTCGACGCGATGGCCGACCACTCCGCGATCGTCCTCGCGCGCGACAGCATCACGATCCGCTGACCTCACTCCGCGCGCATCGCGATCAACGGATCCACCCGCGCCGCGCGCCGCGCCGGGATCCAGCTCGCGAGGAACGCCACCGCGAGCAGCACCAGAGCGACGAGCGCGAAGGTGAGCGGGTCGGTGGCCTCCACGCCGAACAGCACGCTCCGCATGAAGCGCGTGAGCGCCAGGGCGCCCACGAGCCCCACCGCCAGCCCCACCCCCGCGAGCCCCATCCCGCGCCGCACGAACATGCGCAGCACGCTCCCCGCGTCCGCGCCGAGCGCCACGCGCACGCCGATCTCGCGCCGGCGATGCGTGACGAGGTACGCGAGCACGCCGTACAGCCCGATCCCGCCGATCAGGAGCCCGAGCACGCCGAAGAGGCCGAGCAGCGTGGTGAGGAGGCGCGGGCGCGCCACCGCTTCGCTGGCCACGCTGGGAAGAGTGAAGATCGACGTGATCGTCTGGCTCCGGTCCACGCTCCAGATCGCGTCGCGCACCTCGCGCGCCATCGCCAGCGGCTCGCCGCGCGTGCGCACCACCAGGTTCACCTGCGAGCGGGGATTCTGGAGGTAGTGGACGTAGACCGTCGGCCGGGCCGGCTCGTCCACCGACTCCTGCCGGATGTCGCCCACGACGCCGATGATCGGCACGTGCTCGTCGCCGATCGTGAGCGTGCGCCCCACGGCGGGGCGGCCGGAGAAGAACTTCCTCGCGAACGCCTGGTTCACCACGAGGCGCCAGGGCACGCGGCTGTCGTCGTCGCGCGTGTACTCGCGCCCCGCGATCACCGGCACGCCGAGCGCGTGGAAGTAGCCGTCGCCCACGTGAATGAAGGCCGCGCTCGGGGGCTCCGTCCCCGCGGGCACGACCATCCCCTCGGGCACGAATTCGTGGCGCTCCCCCGTGAGGCGGAAGGGGATCTCCTTCGCCGCGCCGACGGCGACGGCGCCCGGCAGCGCGCGCACGCGGTCGAGCACGTCCGTGTAGTAGCCCCATTGCTGGGCGTCCGTGCTGTCGTGCCGCGACCCGATGGAGAAGTTCACCACGAGCACGTGCTCGGGGCGAAAGCCGAGGTCGACGTTCAGCAGGCGCAGGAAGCTCCGCGTCATGAGCCCCGCACCCACCACGAGCACCACCGCCACCGCGACCTCCGCCACCACGAGTCCGGCGCGCATGCGCTGTCCGCGCGCGCCGGTGCTCCCGCGTCCTCCCTCGCGCAGTGCGGACTGCAGGTCGTTCGATGTGGCGCGCAGCGCCGGCACGAGGCCGAACAGCACGCCGGGGGCCACCGAGAGCGTGAGCGCGAAGAGGAGGACCGCCGGGTCGAGCCCGATCTCGCCGGCGCGCGGAAGCTGCGTGGCGCCGAGCGTCACCAGCGCGCGCGTGCCGGCCACGGCGAGGAGCACGCCGGCCACGCCGCCGGCGACGGCGAGCACCATGCTCTCGGTGAGGAGCTGCCTGACGAGGCGGCCGCGACCGGCGCCGAGCGCCGAGCGCACCGCCAGCTCCCGCTCGCGCGCCGATCCGCGCGCCAGGAGCAGGCTCGCGAGGTTGGCGCACGCGAGGAGGAGTACGAACGCCACGGCGCCGAGCAGTACGAGCAGCCCCGTGCGCGCCGTGCCGACGATCACGTCGCGGAGCGGCTGAACGGTGACCGTGGTCCACGTGCGGTCCTCGGGGTACTGCGCGGCGAGCCGGCGCGCGATCGCGTTCATCTCGGCGCGTCCGCGCGCCACCGTCACGCCCGGCTTCAGCCGCGCCACGACCTGGAGCACCCGGTTGCTCCGGATGCGCGGGATCCCGTCGTCGGGGATGGTGGAGTACGGGATGTACACGTCCACGTGGTCGGAGGGGTAGCTGAAGTCGCGCGGCAGCACGCCGATCACCTGGTACGGCGCGCCGTCGAGCGAGAGCGTGCGCCCCACCACCGAGGGGGAGCCGGCAAACTGCCGGCGCCAGAGCGCGTAGGAGAGGACGACCACGCGATCGGGGCCGCCCCGGTGCATCTCCTCCTCGCGTGGGAGCCGGCCGACCAGGGCGGGGGTGCCGAGCGCGGGGAAGAATCCCGGCTCCACGTACGCCGCCGACAGCCGCTGCGGGTCGCCCTCCCCCGTCATGTCGATGCCGCTCCCCCCTTCCATGTACCAGTAGCCGCCGATGTCGGAGAAGACGCGGCGCTGCGCGCGCCAGTCGTCGAGATCGTTCGGCGATACCGCGCCGTCGGTGGTCCCGGTCTCGGTGCTCGCCGACCAGAGGCGCACGAGCTGCTCCGGGTGTTGATAGGGGAGCGGCTTGAGGAGCACGCCGTACACCACGCTGAAGATCGCGGTGTTCGCGCCGATGCCGAGCGCCAGCGTGAGCAGCGCCGTGAGCGTGAACGCCGGTGCGCCGCGCAGCTTGCGCAGCGCGTAGCCGATGTCGTGTCGCAGCTCGCCCACGT
>CAMLEQ010000070.1 GCA_946479015.1 uncultured Gemmatimonadota bacterium
CTCCTTGTCCCCGCGCACCATCCCGAACTCCTCGCGCGCGATCCGCTCCTGCACCGCCGGGTCGGTCTGGATGCCCTTCTTCACGCGCGCCAGCGAGTCCACCTCGTGCTGGAGCGAGTCGATCTGCGCCAGCAGCCGGCGCTTGCGCGCCCGCTGCCGGAGCAGATCGGTGGTGCCGTACTCCCCGCCCTGCACCGCGAAGACGACCGCGGCCAGCACCACCGCGCCGACCACGACCTTTCCCACCGTGATCCCGCGTCGCTCCGCGCTCTTTCGCGAGGCGCTCTCCCGCTTGCGGCTCACCGCGCGAGTCCCGGGAGACGGGGATCAGAGGCCATAGATGGCCCCGCCCGGATACTCCGCCGCCTCGCCGAGGATCTCCTCGATGCGGAGGAGCTGGTTGTACTTGGCGACGCGGTCCGTGCGCGACGCCGAGCCCGTCTTGATCTGCCCGGCGCTCGTGCCCACCGCGAGGTCGGCGATGAACGTGTCCTCGGTCTCGCCGGAACGGTGCGAGATGATCGACAGGTATCCCGCCGAGCGCGCCATCTCGATCGCCTCGAGCGTCTCGGTGAGCGTGCCGATCTGGTTCACCTTGATCAGGATCGCGTTCGCGACGTGGCTCTCGATGCCGCGCGCCAGGCGCTCGGTGTTGGTGACGAACAGGTCGTCGCCCACGAGCTGCACGCGGTCGCCCAGCGCGTTGGTGAGCGCGGCCCACCCGTCCCAGTCATCCTCGGCGAGCCCGTCCTCGATGGACACGATCGGGTACTCCTCGAGCCAGCGCGTGTACAGCTCGATCATCCCGTGCGCGTCGCGCGTGCCGCCGCCGCTCTTCTTGAACGTGTAGCGCCCGTCCTTGTCGTACAGCTCGCTCGCCGCGCAGTCGAGCGCGAGCGCCACCTGCGTCCCGGGCGCGTACTTCGCCGCCTCGATCGCCTCGATGATCACCTTCAGCGCATCCTCGTCGCTCTTCAGGTCGGGGGCGAAGCCGCCCTCGTCCCCCACGCCGGTGGCGAGCCCGCGCTTGACGAGCACCTTCTTCAGCGAGTGGAACACCTCGGCGCCCATGCGCAGCGCTTCGGCGAACGTCTCCGCGCCCACGGGGACGATCATGTACTCCTGGAAGTCCACCGTGTTCGTGGCGTGCGCGCCGCCGTTGAGGATGTTCATCATCGGGACGGGTAGCGTGCGCGCCATCGGCCCGCCGAGGTAGCGGAAGAGCGGGAGGCCGAGCTCCTCCGCCGCGGCGCGCGCCGTGGCCATGGAGACGCCGAGAATCGAGTTCGCTCCGAGGCGCTCCTTGTTCGGCGTGCCGTCCAGCTCGAGCATGGCGCGGTCGATCCCGATCTGGTCCAGCGCCTCCATGCCGCGCAGCGCGGGAGCGATCGTCTCCTCGATGTGCTGCACCGCGCGCAGCACCCCCTTCCCCATGTAGCGCTTGGGATCCGCGTCGCGCAGCTCGAGCGCCTCGTGCTCGCCGGTGGACGCGCCGCTCGGCACCGCCGCGCGTCCCATCACTCCGGTCTCGAGCACCACGTCGGCCTCCACGGTGGGATTGCCGCGGCTGTCCAGGATCTCCCGCGCGCGGATCTCTACGATTTCGGACATGTTCGCTGTGATCGATGAAAGTTGATGTCGAACGTCGAGGTCACACCGCCGTCGTCTCCGTGGGGGAGCCGGAGCTGTGCACGCCCTTCTCCTCCAGCACCGCCGCCATCCGGTGCCACACCGTGCCCACGAGCCGGTCGCGGTCATCGTACGTCATCCCCGCGGTGGGGACGGGCTCGAGAAAGGTGAGCTCGCACACGCCGGCGCGGATGGCGATCTCCCCCTTCCCCTGCACCTCCCGCGTCCCCCAGCTCACCACCGGCACGATCGGCACCTGCGCCGCGATGGCGAGGACGAACGGTCCCTTCTTGAACGGGCGCAGCTCGTACGACCGGCCGCGTGTCCCCTCGGGGTACACGGCGACGTTGATGCCGCCGCGGATCTGCTCGGCCGCGGCGGCGTACGCCTCGAACGCCGCCTTGCGGTTCTGCCGGTCGATGAAGATCCCCGCCACCTCCCGCGCCGCGCGCCCGAACACGGGGAGCGACGCGAGCTCCTTCTTCGCCACGAAGCGGTAGTGCGGGATCACCGACGCGAGCGCGAAGATCTCGAACCAGCTCACGTGGTTGGAGACGTACACCCTCGGCTGGTCCGGAGGCGCGATGTACTGCGGGTTGCGTACCACGACCTTCACCCCCGCGACCCAGAGCACGGTCTTCGCCCACAGGTGCGGCGCGCGCCCGAAGAAGCTGTCGGGCGGGATCCGCACCCCGAACAGGGAGAGGATGATGATCGGGGTGCCGAGGACGAGGGTCATCAGGACCATCGTCGGATAGACGATCAGGGCGCGCATGCTCACGAAAAGTGGCTGAACCCGCCCCCCGGCGCAACGCGCTCGCCATGCACCGTGGCGCGCACCTCCGCCGGGCCGCGCTCCACGCGGCCGATGGCGGTGAGCGGGAGGTGGAACTCGCGCTCGAAGGCCGCCACGTCCAAGCGCGCGGGGGCGGCGACGGCCAGCTCGTACTCCTCACCGCTCCGCGCCGCGTCCTCCGGCCGCACGCCGGCGACGGTGCGCAGCGCGTCGAGCTCGATCGCCACGCGCGCCCCGCTCGCGGCGGCGATGTGCGCGAGGTCGCCGAGGAGCCCGTCGGAGATGTCGATCGCCGCGCTCGCGCCGTGACGCGCGAGCCACCGCGCTTCGTGCAGGCGCGGTACTGGGTGCGCGAAGCGCGCGCGGGCCGCCGCGTCCGGCTCCGCGCCGCGCATCCACGCGCGCAACGCGGCGAGGGGCCCTCCGAGCGCGCCGGTGACGTAGACGACGTCGCCCACGCGCGCCGCATCGCGGCGGAGCGGCGCCGCGGAGTGGCCGAGCACGGTGACGGCGATCGCCAGCTCCGTCCCGCGCGTCACGTCGCCGCCCACGATGCGCGCCTCCGCCTCGTGCACGGCGTCGCCGATTCCATCGGCGAGCGCCGGCACGTCCGCGAGCCAGCGCTCCGGCACGGTCAGCGAGGTGAGCACGCCCAGCGGCGCCGCGGCCATGGCGGCGAGGTCGCTCAGCGCGGCCGCGGTCGCGCGCCACCCGATCTCGCGCGGCGCGAGCCACTCGCGCCGGAAGTGCACGTTCTCCACGCTCGTGTCGGCGCTCGCCACGAGCCGCTCCCCCGGGGGAACATCGAGGATCGCCGCATCGTCCCCGACTCCCCGCGCGCGCTCCCCCCAGCGCGCGAGGAGCGCACGGATGAGATCGAACTCCCCGCCGGGGCCGAGCGCGGTGGCGCCGCTCATCGCACCCCGCCGTCGGCGAGGCGCGCGAGGCGGAGCAGCCCCGCGCGCGTGGCCACCCACACGTAGCCGTCGTCGAGCGCCACATCGTACGCCTCGTCCGGGATGACGGTGGGCACCGGAAGGAAGCGCGCCGCGCCGCCGGCGCGCGTGAGCACGATCACCCCAGCGGGGCCGGCGAGCACCACGGCGCGGCCGTCCATCGCCAGCGCGTCCACGCCGCGCACGAGGCTCGCGTTCAGCGCTCGATAGGCGCGCGACGGCTGCCCGGTGCGGGCGTCGAGGAACACCACATCGGCGTCGGTGGCGACGGCCACGAGCGAGTCGCCGCGGGCGATGGCGCGGATGGGGCGCGAGAGCCGCGCGTCGGCGATCGCGGCGCGGCGCGGCGTGGAGTCGGGGGAAGCGCCGCGCAGCAGGAGCAGCCCGGCGTCGCTCCCGATCCAGAGCGTGTCGCCGGTGAGGAGGAGCGCGTTCACGGCGACGTCGCCCGCCAGCGGCGTGCTCACCGCGCGCGGCGAGGCGGCGCGCGCCGTCCCCGTGTCGCGCACGAACGCGAGCCCGCGCGCCGTCCCCACCCACGCGCCGATGGCCGTGGGGAGCACGGAGAGCGCCTGGTCCGCGGGGAGGCCGTTCCCCATCGTCCAGAAGAGCATGCGCGAGGGATCGCCGGTGTCGAGCAGCGCGAGACCGCGGTCGGACGCGAGCCACGCCTCGTGACCGCGCACGGCGAGGTGACGCGCCCGCGCCCCCACGAGCTGCGTGGCGAGCGCGCCGGCCAGCCACCGCCACTGTTGCAGGTCCGCCGTGGCGAACGAGAGGCCGCCGCGCGCGCCGCGCCCCAGCCCCGCCATCCACACGCCGTCCGCCGCGCGCGCCACGGCGCCCACGCCGGTCTCGAGCGGGCCGAAGGGGTGCGCCTCACCTTTGAGGAAGAGCGGGTCGGCACGGAAGAGCCCTCCCCCCGCGGTGCCCAGCCACACCTCGCTCTCCCCTGGAGTGATCGTCCCGGACACCACCGGCCAGATGTGCATCGCGTCGTCGCGCGTGATGAGCGACGACGCCGCGCGCAGCGACGGGTAGCGCTGCCACACGTCCGCGAGGGTCGGCGCGCGCTCGAGCGCCGCGCCGGGAGGCAGCGACATCGAGGAGACCGGCATCACCATCCCGGTGCGCGTCGCGAGCGCCAGTCCCGTGGCGCCGCGCAGGTAGGCGCCGGCGCCGATGTCGCGCTGGTCGAAGAGGATCCCGTCCACGGTGCCGGGGAGCGCCGACAGGGAGAGCTGGTCGACCGTGGGGCGCCAGTACGCGAGCGCGCCCGCGGCGGCCACCCACACGCCATCCTCCAGCGGATCGGCGGCGATGGCGCCCAGCGGACCTCCGGGCCAGCCGTCGAGCCTCGTCACCGGAGGAAGCCACTGTCCGAGATCGCGGTCGAGCGCCGCGATGCCGTCGGGGGAGGCGATGTACACGCGGCGCTGCGACGCGGCCACCCCCTCGACGATGTCGAACGAGGGGACGAGCACGCGCTCCTCGCGCGCCGAGGGGAGCGGTGTCGCGGCCTCCGCGCCGCCGGCGCCCCGCGGCGCGGCGGAGCACGCGCCGAGCACCGACGTGGCGAGCACGCCGGCCGCGCGCGCGATCCGGATCATTCGCCGTGGTCCACCGCGTCGAGCGTCGCGAGCGCGGGATAGCACGACGCGGGCTCCGCGAGCCGCTCGCTCCACACATCGGAGATGGCTCGCTCCACGTCGGCGAGCACCACGCCGCGCGGTCCGCCTCCCCGCTGCGCCAGCTCCGCGGCGCGCCCGTGCGCCCACGCGGCGCACGCACCGGCGGCGAGCGGATCGCCCACCTGCGCGAGGAGCGTGGCGGCGATCCCGCCGAGGAGGTCGCCGCTCCCGGCGGCGGCGAGCGCGGGCGTCCCCGACGCGCTCACGAGCCGCTCCCCCGACGGCGAGGCGATCACCGTCGGCACGCCCTTGAGCAGCACCGCCGCCCCCGTGTCGCGCGCGACCCGCGCGCCGATGTCGAAGCGCTTCGCGAGCACGTCCTCCACCGTCGCGCCGCACAGCCGCGCGAGCTCCGCCGGGTGCGGCGTGAGCAGCGCGGCGCGACCGCCGAGCAGGTCGCGCAGCGCGGCGGTGTCTCCCTTGAACACGTTGAGCGCATCGGCATCGAGCACCACCGGGCCACGCCACGCGCCGAGCACGCGCTCCACGAGCGTGCGGCTCGCCGGCGTGTCGCCGAGGCCGGGGCCGAGGAGCACCACGTCCGCCCATCCGCCCACCGTCTCCTCCACGTCGCGCTCCCGCTCCCCCGGCCACGCGCGCGCGAGCGCGTGCGGCTCCGCCGCCTGCACCACCGGCACGCTCTCCTCCGCCACCACCAGGCGCACCATCCCGATCCCCGACCGCATGGCGGCGCGCGCCGCGAGCACCGTGGCGCCGGTCATCCCGAGGCGCCCGCCGATCACCACCAGCTTGCGCCGGGTCCCCTTGTGCGCCTCGGCGGGTATGTCGGGAACGACGGCGCGCACCCAGGGCGCGGACACCAGCGTCGGCGCGCCATCGTCGTCGCCGGAGCGCGAGAGCCCGATGTCGAGCACCACGATGCGGCCGGCCCACCGCCGCGCCACGAGCAGCCCGCGCTTCGCCGTGCCGAAGGTGAGCGTGAGGTGCGCGCGGACCACGCCGCCCGTCGCCGCGCCGGTGTCGGCGTCCACGCCGCTCGGGATGTCGAGGGCGACCACGGTGGCGCCGCGCGCGCGCAGCTCGAGGATCTCGGCCACCGCATCGGCCACCGCGCCGCGCGGGGCGCCGCGCGCGCCGGTGCCCAGGAGCGCATCGATCACGAGCCCCGGGCACTCCGCGGGGCGCTCGGTGCTCACGAGCGGCTCCGCGAGCGCGCGCTCGGCGCGCGCGTCCTCGGTGCGCGCCTCCCCCACGGAGACCACGTGCACGCGGCAGCCCGCCGCGACCAGCGCGCGCGCCACCACCCACCCATCCCCCCCGTTGTTCCCCGCGCCGGCGTAGACGAGCACGGGCTCGCGAAGGAGTCGCGGGTAGGCGCGCGCGATCTCCGTGACGGCGGCAGCACCGGCGCGCTCCATCAGCGCCCGCGATGGGATCCCCGCGGCGATCGCCGCGGCATCGCGGGCGGCGGATTCCTCGGCGCTGGTGACGCGAACCACCGGCCCGTCCGGGGCACGGCGCTGGCGAGTGCGTGGCGGCATGGTCGGGAGAGCTGGCGAACGGCCGCTGCCGGCCGTCGGGTCCATCACGCGAAACGGCGGCTCAGGGAGCCGCCGCTCTTCGCCGCGTCATGCGGCCGATCACTTGTGCGACTGGCTGATCGTCCTGCCGAAGCTGATCTCCCCGTTGTCGATGCGGATGTTGAAGCCGCATTCGGGGTTGTCGCAGACCCACGCCTTGTAGGTGATCGGTGCCCCATCCCGGCCGTAGTCGCTGAGGGGGAGCATCGTCCCCTTGTTGCACTTGCGACAATCCGGCAGCTCGTTCACGTCCATCGATCCTCACCTCCTCCCGATCTTGCGCTGGACCGCGCACGATTCGTACCCGACAGGGCGTCAGCCGATCTGAACCACGCTCCAGGGGTACTCGCGCTCGAACGCCTGGTCGAAGTCGAAGACTCCGACGAACTCCTCCCGGTTGTCCGTGGGCTGGCTGATGAGCAGGCCAAGGTCCACGAGCGTGAACACGATGTCGCCGATGTCGGCGCTGGAGCGGACGCCCCAGTGCTCGAGCACCAGGCGCGCCATCACGCCGAACCGCTCGAGCGCGAGATCTCGACAGGCCTCGGCGAGCTCGCGTCCGCAGATGTGGCGCCGCTCGGGGAGACGTCCCTGGCAGAACTCGAGCGCCGCGAGCACGAACAGGTACGCGCTCTCATGGAAGCGCGACTCGCGGGCCCTGATGCGGTCCATGATCCCGTCTCGGAAGCACAACTGCGGCAACGATCGCTCCTCGGTCTGAGCCACGGGTCCGGCGGCCCGGGGGCCGCCGGCGAATACCGGGCAAAGATGAGGGGCGGCGCCGAATTTCACAACCGGGCGGCAGCCTCTTCGGGAGCGCCCTCTGGCACGGCATAGAGCGGGAACCCGCTCGTCAGGTCGCGCACCTCGGCGCGAACGTCGCGGAGCACCGCGTCGTCCGACGGCGCGCGCAACACGCGATCGATGAGCGCGGCGATGCGCCGCATCTCCCCTTCGCGCATCCCGCGCGTGGTCACCGCCGGCGTGCCGATGCGGATGCCGCTCGTCACGAACGGCGACTGCGTCTCGCCGGGGACGGTGTTCTTGTTGACGGTGATGTTCGCCGTGCCGAGCGCGCCCTCCGCCGCCTTCCCCGTGAGCCCGCGGTTGCGAAGATCGACGAGCATGAGGTGGTTGTCCGTCCCTCCGGACACGATCTCGAAGCCGAGCTCCCCGAGCGCGCCGGCGAGCGCGCGCGCGTTGGCCACCACCTGCCGGGAGTACTCGCGGAACTCGGGGCGCAGCGCCTCGTGCAGCGCAACCGCCTTGGCGGCGATGACGTGCATCAGCGGTCCCCCCTGCGTGCCGGGGAAGACCTGCTTGTTGATCGCCGCCGCGTGCTCCTGCCGGCACAGGATCATCCCGCCGCGCGGGCCGCGCAGCGTCTTGTGCGTGGTGGTGGTGACGGCGTCCGCGTGCGGCACGGGTGACGGATAGAGCCCGGTGGCCACCAGCCCCGCCACGTGCGCCATGTCCACCATCAGCCGCGCGTCCACCTCGCGCGCGATGGCGGCGAACGCGGCGAAGTCGAGCGCGCGCGAGTACGCGCTGAACCCCGCGACGATCATCTTCGGCCGGTGCGCGAGCGCGAGGTCGCGCACCTCGTCCATGTCCACCAGCCCCGTGTCCTCGCGCACGCCGTACGCCACCGGCTTGAACAACGTTCCCGAGAAGTTCACCGGGGAGCCGTGCGTGAGATGCCCGCCGTGCGACAGGTTCATCCCGAGGATCGTGTCTCCCGGCTGGAGGAAGGCGAAGTACACCGCCATGTTCGCCTGTGCGCCGGAGTGCGGCTGCACGTTCGCGTGCTCGGCGCCGAAGAGCGCCTTCGCGCGATCGATCGCGAGCTGCTCGGCCACGTCCACGAACTCGCACCCGCCGTAGTAGCGCTTCCCCGGATACCCCTCGGCGTACTTGTTCGTGAGCGGGGAGCCCATCGCCTCCATCACCGCGGGGGAGACGAAGTTCTCGCTGGCGATCAGCTCCAGCCCCTCGCCCTGGCGGCGCGTCTCATCCTCGATCACGCGCGCGATCTCGGGATCCTCGGCGCGCAGCGCGTCCCCGGGGGGACGGTTGTCCCAGTCGGCCCAGCGCATCAACCCTCCTGTAGGGGGCGGTCGATCTTCTCCACCCGACGCTCGTGCCGGCCCCCGTCGAAGGGAGTCTCGAGCCACGTCGTCAGGATCCGCAGCGATTCCTCCTCGCTCACGAAGCGCGCGGGAAGGACGAGCACGTTCGCGTCGTTGTGCCGCCGGGCCAGCTCGGCGATCTCGGGGGTCCACGCCACCGCTGCCCGCACGTGCGGGTAGCGGTTGGCGACGTACGACATTCCGAGCCCGGTGCCGCACAGCAGCACCCCACGACGCACCGCGCCGCTCGACACCTCCCGGGCGAGCGGATGGGCGAAGTCCGGATAGTCCGTGGACTCCGTCCCACCCGTCCCGAGGTCGCGCACCCCGTACCCCAGCGCCTCCAGCGCGCGCACCAGCTTCGTCTTCAGCTCGAAGCCGGCGTGGTCGGAGGCGATGGGGATCTGCTCGACCCCGTCGGTCATCGATTCGGCCACTGCGGCCAAGTCTTCACCAGGGAGCCGACGGCCTTCAACCGCCGTTCGGCCAGGCGGTCGGCTGCCTCATAGGTGGGGATCCCCTCGGCCTTGGCGATCTCGAAGACCCCGAGGATGGTGGTGTAGATCTCGTCCGCCTTGCGCAGCGCCCGGGCGGCGTCCCACCCCGCCAGCTCGCTGTACACGTTGATCACGCCGCCGGCGTTGGCCACGTAGTCGGGGGCGTACAGGATGCCGCGCGCCTCGAGCATGTCGCCGTGCCGCTCCTCGAGGAGCTGGTTGTTCGCCGCGCCCGCCACGATCTCCACCTTGAGCTGCGGGATCGTCTTGTCGTTGATGATGGCGCCGAGCGCGCACGGGGCGAAGATGTCCGCCTTCACGCCGTAGATCTCCCCCGGCTCCACGGCGCGCGCGCCGCACTCGTCCACCACCTGCTTCACCCGCTCGGCGTCGATGTCGGTGACCACGAGCTTCGCCCCGGCGCCCTGGAGCTCCTTCGCCAGGTAGTACCCCACGTGGCCGCACCCCTGGATGGCGACCGTCTTCCCGCTCAGGTCATCCGTCCCCCAGCGGTGCTTGGCGGAGGCGAGGATCGCGCGGAAGACACCGTGCGCGGTGACCGGCGACGGATCGCCCGAGCGCCCCTGCAGCCCGGTGACGTAGTCGGTCTCCATGTGCACGAAGTCCATGTCACTCGTGCTCGTGCCCACGTCTTCGGCGGTGACGTACCGCCCGCCGAGCCCTTCCACGAAGCGCCCGTGCGCGCGGAAGATCATCTCGCGGTTCGTCGTGCGGTTGTCGCCGATGATCACCGACTTCCCGCCGCCCAGATTGAGCCCCGCCACGGCGTTCTTGTACGTCATGCCGCGCGCGAGGCGCAGCGCGTCCACGATCGCCTCCTCGTCGGTGGCGTAGCTCCAGAAGCGCGTGCCGCCGAGCGCCGGCCCGAGCGTGGTGCTGTGGACGGCGATGATGCCGCGATAGCCGACCGACGGATCGCTGCACAGCACGAGCTGCTCGTGCCCCATCTCGGCGATGCGGTCGAAGAGGCTCTGCGCGGCCGTCGGCTTGGGAATCTCGGTGATGGTCATGAGAATCTTGGTCTGGGGTGTCTAGGACGACGCATACAGCTCGCGCGCGATCACGATGCGCTGGATCTCCGAGGTCCCTTCGTAGATCTCGGTCACCTTCGCATCGCGGAACAGGCGCTCCACGGGATAGTCCTTCACGTAGCCGTATCCGCCGAAGATCTGGATGGCCTGTGTGGTGACCCACATGGCCGTCTCGCTTGCCAGGAGCTTGCTCATCGCGCTGAACTGCGTGATCGCCTCGCCGCGGTCCTTGGCGGCCGCGGCCGAGTACAGCAGCGCACGTGCCGCGGTGATGCGCGTGGCCATGTCGGCGAGCTTGAACTGGATCGCCTCGAACTCCTTGATGGGCCTGCCGAACTGGCGTCGCTCGGCGGCGTAGGCCACCGAGTGCTCCAGCGCGGCGCGCGCGATGCCGAGCGACTGCGCGGCGATCCCGAGCCGCCCGTTGTCGAGCGACTGCATCGCGTACACGAAGCCCATCCCCTCCGCGCCGAGCAGGTTCTCGGCGGGAACGCGGAGGTTGTCGAAGACGAGCTGCACCGTGGGGGAGGCGCGGAGCCCCATCTTGTCTTCCTTCTTCCCCACGTGGAACCCCGGAAGGTCGGGGGTGATGATGAACGTACTGATGCCGCGCGCGCCGCGCCGCTCCTCCGGCGAGTCAGTGCGCGCCATCGCGAGGATGACGTCGGCCGCGCTGCCGCTCGTCACCCACGCCTTGGTGCCGTTGAGCACCCAGCAGTCGCCGTCGCGCACCGCCTGCGTGCGCAGCGACGCCGCGTCGGAGCCCGCCTCGGGCTCGGAGAGCGCGAACGCGCCGAGCCACTCGCCACGCGCCATCGGCGCGAGGAAGCGCTCCTTCTGCGCCTCCGTCCCCCAGCGCATGAGCATCTGCGTGGGGAGGGAGTTGTGCACGCTCATCGCGACGGCCACGGAGGCATCCACCGCGGCGATCTCCTCGAGCGCCACGAGGTAGGTCCGCGTGTCGAGCTCCAGCCCCCCGTAGCGCTCGGGGAGGAGCATGCCCAGGAAGCCGAGCGCACCGAGCTTGTCGATGATCGTCCGGTCGAAGCACGCGTCGCGGTCCCACGCGTCCGAGTGCGGCGCGATCTCCTCGCGCGCGAACTCGCGCGCCAGGCGCTGGATCTCGCGTTGCTCCTCGGTGAGGGGAATGAGAGCCCAGGACATCGATCGGTCGGTGAATCAGTAGGTGTAGAACCCGCGCCCAGCCTTCCGTCCCAGCCAGCCGGCGGCAACGTACTTCTTGAGGAGCGGGCACGGACGGTACTTCGGGTCGCCGAGACCGCGGTGGAGCACCTCGAGGATGGACACGCAGGTGTCGAGGCCGATCAGGTCGGCCAGCGCCAGCGGCCCCATGGGGTGGTTCATCCCGAGCTTCATCACCGTGTCGATCGCCTCCGCCGTTCCCACCCCTTCCATCAGGCAGTAGACGGCCTCGTTGATCATCGGCATGAGCACGCGGTTCGACACGAAGCCGGGGAAGTCGTTCACCTCCACCGGCGTCTTGCCGATGCGCGTGGCCAGCTCCACCACGGTGCGCGCGGTCTCGTCCGAGGTGGCGAGCCCGCGGATGATCTCCACGAGCTGCATCACCGGCACGGGATTCATGAAGTGCATCCCGATCACCCGCTCGGCGCGCTTGGTGCGGGCGGCGATCTCGGTGATCGAGATGGAGCTCGTGTTCGAGGCGAGGATCGCGCGCTCGGGCGCGAGGCGGTCGACGTCGGCGAAGATGCGGAACTTCAGCTCCGCGTTCTCCGTCGCCGCCTCCACCACCAGGTCGGCGTCGAGCACGGCATCGAGCGCCTCGGATTCCAGGATGCGCTCGAGCGCCGCATCGCGCGCGGCGGCATCGATGGTCCCCTTCTGGACCTGGCGCGCGAGGTTCTTCTCGATCGTCGCGCGCCCCTTGGCGAGCGCGCTCTTGGACACGTCGATCATGGTGACGGGGAAGCCGCTCGCCGCGAAGACGTGCGTGAT
>CAMLEQ010000071.1 GCA_946479015.1 uncultured Gemmatimonadota bacterium
CTACGCGCCGGTGGAGTGGGTGGACGGGATGCCGGACATGAACTGGCTCTCCACCAGCGAGCAGGTGCGCTGGATCCTGCGCGACGACGCGACGGGAAAGGAGAACATGGACATCGACTGGCACGTGAAGCAGGGATCGGTGGTGAAGCTGCGGATCTTCAACGATCCGAAGTCGTTCCACCCGATGCAGCACCCGATCCATCTGCACGGCCAGCGCATGCTCGTGGTGGCGCGGGATGGTGTGCGCACGAAGAACCTCGTGTGGAAGGACACGGCGCTGATCCCCGTGGGCTCGACGGTGGACCTGCTCATCGATGCATCGAACCCCGGCGCGTGGATGCTGCACTGCCACATCGCCGAGCACCTCGGCTCCGGGATGATGACCGTGCTGCACGTGGACCCGGCGTCGAGGGGGCGGGGCGGGCGGGGGAGCCGGTAAGCGCTGCCGGACTCCGCCGCCCGGTGAGGGCTGGCGCGCCTCTCCGTGGTACGCCAGTATCACTGATCGAGAGGTGCGCCATGAGCTCTCGTTCACTCCGTGCCACGTACATCGGCGGACCCACCGCGCTCCTGGAGTGGGGCGGGCTGCGTCTGCTCACCGACCCCACGTTCGATCCCGCCGGCGAGTCGTACACCACCGCGGCGTACACGCTGCACAAGACGATGGGCCCGGCGCTCACCCCGGGCGCGCTTGGCGCGCTCGATGCGGTGCTGCTGAGCCACGAACATCACTTCGACAACCTGGATCGCGCGGGGCGCGCGATGCTGCCGCAGGCCTCACGTGTGCTCACCACCACGGCGGCGGCCGAGCGACTCGGCAACGGCGCCGTGGGGCTCGCGGCGTGGGAGGAGCGCGAGCTCGTCGCGCCCGACGGCAGCGTGCTGCGCGTCACCGCCACGCCGGCCCGGCATGGCCCCGCGCATGCCGACCGCGGGCCGGTGATCGGCTTCGCGCTCGCGTTCGCGGACGATCCCGACACCACGGTGTACGTGTCCGGCGACACGGTGTGGTACGACGGCGTGCGCGAGGTGAGCGCGCGCCACAGCGTGCGCGTGGCGGTGCTCTTCCTCGGTGCCGCCAGGGTGCGCGCGGTGGGGCCGTGGCCGCTCACGTTCACCGCCGCGGAGGCGGTGGAAGCGGCACGCGCCTTCCCCGATGCCACGATCGTCCCCGTGCATTACGAGGGCTGGAAGCACTTCTCGGAATCGCGCGCGGATGTGGAGCGGGCGTTCAGGGAGGCGGGGCTGGAGGACAGGGTGCAGTGGCTGGCGGCGGGGAGGGGAGTGCAAGTGTGGGGGGGATCCAGGACCTAGTTGCTGGACCACCGTGGAACGCGTGTGGCGTGTGGGGAACTGACGGACAGAGGGCGTAGGTACGGCGCGTGTAGGTTCGTGTGTAGGCGGACTCTCTCTACAGCCGAGCCCACACGCGCTCTACCTAGCTCCTCTTCCCGTCGGTCTCTCACACGCCACACGCGTTCCATGGTGGTCCAGCGACTAGGTCCTCCTCACGCAGTTCGCGACTAGGTCCTCCTCACTGAACTGCCGCCAGCGCCTGATCAGCCCTGACAATGCCCGCTCCGGTCGCGTCCGATCCCCAGCAGTACTGCACCGTCGGCCCGCCGAAGCTCGCCAGCACGGAGCGGCATCCTGGGGCGAGCGGGAGGGCCGTGCTCTCGAGCACCTGCTCGGCCTGCGGCGCGGTGATCGCGGGATCCTTCTCGGCAAGCAGCGCCACCACGCCCGAGACGTGCGGCGTCGCCATCGAGGTGCCGGCCAGGTAGTAATACGACAGGTGCCCGGTGTTCGTCTGATACGGTCCCACGACCCAGACGCCGGGTGCCGCCACGTCGAGGTCCTGCCCCGCCTTCGCGCGGCTGGAGAAGTCGGCGACGTAGAAGTCCGCCGGATCGGTGGGGTCGGGCACATCGAGGGCGTACCACCAGTTCGGTGTGGTCCACTGCTCATCCCACCCGATGGCGGCCGCGGAGATGACCGGCGCGTAGGCGCCAGGGTAGTCCATCCCCGCCGTGCCCGCGTTCCCCGCGGCCGCGACGATGATCACACCCGCGCGCACCGCTGCGTCGATCGCCGCCTTCTCGATCAGACTGAGGCCGCCGCCGCCGAGGCTCATGTTGATGACCATCGGATGTCCGGCGAGCGCGCCCGTCTTCAGTCGCGTGATGTAGACGATTCCCTCGGCGATCGCCGACGACCAGCCGGATCCGTTCTGATTGAGCACCTTCACCGGGATGATCGTCGCGCGCGGCGCGACGCCGGTCACGAGCGTCCCGTTCAGGTCGTAGCCGATGATCGTGCTCACCACGTGCGTCCCGTGGGAGTCCTGGTCACGCTCCCACTTGCCGGGAGGCGACGGCGTGTTCCCCTGGTCCATGGCGCCGCCGCCGATGAACGTCGTGGCGTACTGGGAGGCGATGCGGTCCACGGGGAAGTACTCGCGCCAGGTCGGGAGCAGCCCGGTGTCGAGCACGCCGATGTACACGCCATCACCGGTGTACGAGACCGCGCGGGTGCCGAAGCCTGGACCGGACGTCACGTTCACCGCATCGAGGTTCCACGTGCTCAGGCCACCCGTGAGATCCGTCACGTCCTGGAGCTCGGGCGGCGTCCCACGGATCACCTGGTCCGCTTCCGCGGCGTCCACGAACGCCAGCGAGCGGATGGCAGGGAGCTGGTCGGCCTTGCCGCGCATGATGACGGCGTCGATCTCCGGCAGCACGTCGAACACCGTGCCGTAGCGCGCGAGCTGATCGAGCTGCGCGGCGCTGGGGCGCGATTTCAGGAGGACGTTGATGCCGATCGTGGCGGACGACGATGATGCGCGCGTGGTGCTGGAGGAGGGAGTTGCGGGTGGTGCGGTGGGTTGGTCGACGCAGGCGGCGAGCGAGACCAGCGCGGCGGCGACCAGCGTGGAAGTGCGGGCTCTCATGATGTACCTCCTTCTCGACTGGGGATGAGAGCGTGTTGCACCAGGGTGACGCACGACCAACGAACCTCGCGGGTGGCGAGCGCTGCACGTTCAGGGCCAGCGTGCTGATCGGGGGGCGCGCGAACGGCGAGTCTGGCAGAGGGCGACGGACGTGGCTACCGTGATCCATCTCCCGTCGTGGCGTTGCGTCACTACCCCGCGGCTGCACCGGCCGTCCCCGAACGTGCCGTTCAGCGGCGCCTGGCTGGGGCCCGAGCACGCCCAGGACGGTGCGGGCGATCCGTCGCGCGTGCCCGCCGCCCTCGCCGGCGGCCTCGCGCACATCGATGGCCGCCGCCTGCGCGCCGGACCGCGAGCGCGCCGTCGAGCAGCCGAAAGTGAAGCTGTGACGGGATCTCATTGGTGGAAGATCCCTTTCACCTTCCCGATCAGTTCGCGGTCGTGCGACGATGAGGTTGACGGCGGCGGGGCGATCCTGCCGGTGACGGCGTCCACGTCATAGACGCGCGACTGCGCGCTCTCGATCGGTCTGAGCCGCCATGTCGGGTGGCCGGAGCGGCTCCCCGCGATGCTCAGCCGCGCGTTCGTCACCAGGCCGAACATTCCGGCCTCACGCGCCGTGGTGATGGCGTCGGGGAGATCCACGAAGGAGTCGGGGAGCGCGCGCGTGGCGGAACGCGCGGCCGGAGGGAGCGGGTGCCAGTGCACCCCCGTGGGATCGCCCGTCGCCACGGTGAGCCCCGCGCCATCCGCCCGGGAGCGGAAGATGTGGTTCACCCGGCACGCGCCGCGCCCCGACCCGCTGTCGGGGAGCAACGCCTCGATCTGCGCGAGCACGGCGTCCGGCTGCTTCGCGACCGGCGGCGACTCCACCGCGCCCGCGGCGACTACCATGCGCATGAAGTCGCCAGTCTCGTCGATGCGTCGCGCTCCGATCTTCCCGCTCCCCGCCCGCCGCTTGCCGATCACCACGAGCAGCACGCTGCTGCGCTCGAGGGCGTTCTCGAGCACCTGGACGAAGTCCTGTCCCAGCGCGATGTGGTCGATGTCGAAGAAGAGGCGCTGGGGGCCCTAACATGCGCTCAGCGCATCGTACAGGCGCCCCACGTGCCCGCCGCTGTCGTCGCGACGGTAGCTGACGAACACCATGGGTGTGCCGGGCATGGCAACCGACATCGTGTCCCCGCAAGGCAATGGTGACGGAACGCGCCGGCGGAGCGTCTCGTCAGGTGCAGGGGCATCGCGCGTCGCATCCCTTCACACCTCCATTCGTGAACGTTCCTTCACTCGTGCTCGAGGTCGTGCTGCTCTCGGCCACGCTCGTCGCATTTCCCACCACCGCGGCGGCGCAGGACTCCACCACCGTACCGCTGGCGCCGCTCGTCGGCACCGAGCTGCGCGCGAAGACCGCCGATCTCGACGTGCGGGGGCAGCTGCTCCTCGCGTACCGCGATTCGATCCTGCTCCAGACCGTGCGCAAGGACTCGTCGCGGCAGGTGATGATTCCGCTGTCCTGCCTGCACGCGCTTGCCCGTCGCGATGGGAAGCTCGACCGGCACCACAGCACGTGGAAGGGCGCGGGGATCGGACTCCTGACCGGCCTCACCGTGGGGACCGCGCTGTGGGCGCTGTCGGGGCAGCAGTCGTCGGAGTTCGGGCACGTCTTCCACGGCGGCTCGGCGGTCGGATCCATGGCGCTGTTCGGCGCCGGAGGCGCGGCCGTTGGCGGGATCATCGGCTCCTCGCGCGGGCTCGACCGCTGGACGCCCGTGCCGTTCCCTCCCGTCTCCCCGACGACGAGCGCGGCACCCGCCTGTCCGTAGCGCGCCGAGCGGGCGCCGCGAGCGCGCCAGGCGCGCTCGCGCGTTCGCGGCGCGGGGTGTCGCGGTGTGCACACGCGGTGTACGTTCGAGGGTACGGCCATGCCGTTCACCCGCGTTCAGGAGGTCCCTCGCATGCTCCGCTGGCTGCTCTCGGCGCTGTCCGCGCGCTCCCCTCGCGGCGAGGAGCACGCGGCGCCGGAGGTGTACGACGTGCGAGGATTCCGCGTGGTGGTGGAGAACACGCGCCCGGACATCGCGACGCCGGACGTGCTCGCCCGTCTCGACGAGGCGCTCGCGCTCATCGAGCGCCATCAGCCGTGGCGGCTGGCGCACCTGAGGCGCGACCTGAAGGAGATGTGGGTGGTGCGCTTCCCCTGCCGCGGCGCCTACCTTCCCGAGCACCGCGCCTGCATCACAGAGCTCACCTTCCTCGCCCGGCGCGACATCACCGCCGCGCCGGTGGCGGCGTCGATCGTCCACGAGGGGATGCATGCGCGCGTGCACCGCATGGGCGTGAGCCCCGACGGCCGCGACCGCGCGCGCGAGGAGCGGCTCTGCCGGACGGCCGAGCTGGAGTTCGGCCTCGCCCTCCCGCCGGAGCTCGGCGCGCCCGTGGTCGCGCGCGCCGAGGAGAGCCTGCGCCTCGCCGACGAGGAGGTGGCGCCGGCGATCGATTGGGCGGAGGCGCGGCGCCGGCAGGATGCGGTCGACCGCTCGGCGCGCGGGTAGACGCGCTCGCCGGCCCCGCACACCGGTGCCTGACGACAAGGCGGCCTGGAGCCGGCTCCATCCGGTCACGGAGATCACGCCGGCGCTCGCCGAGCGCCTGGTAGCGCCCTGCACGCCGGGAGCACGTGTGAGCCGGCTGGAGCTGCTCCCCGGCGGACTGTGCAACAGCAACTACCGCGTGCACCTCGCCGGAGCGCGCGCGCCACTCGTGCTCCGCCTCTACGACCGCGATCCCGCCGCGTGCCGGAAGGAAGCCGACGTGCTCCGGCTCGTGCACCGCGACGTGCCCGTGCCCGACGTGCTGCTCGTGGAGCCGGACGGCGTGGAGGGGACGCCGCCGTTCCTGGTGATGGAGTACGTGGAGGGGATCCGCTTCCGCGAGCTCAAGGACGCCGGCGATCGCGACGCGATCGCGTCCACCTGCCGCGACATCGGCCTCGTGCTCTCCCGCATCTCCGCGCATCGCTTTCCGGCATCCGGAGAGCTCGGCCCCGGACTCGAGCTGCGCCCGTGGCCGGTGGAGGGACCGCTGTCCATCCCGTCGTTCGTGGACCTGTGCATCGCCTCGGAGCACTTCCAGCAGCGGGTGGACCCCCGCCTCGCGCGGGCGATTCACACCTTCGCCTGGTGCTGGGCCGACCGCTTCGCCGCGCTCGACCACGAGGCGCGCCTGGTGCACGCGGATTACAATGCGCCGAACATCCTGGTGCGCGAGGTGCGCGGCGAGTGGCGCGTGGCGGCCGTGCTCGATTGGGAGTTCGCCTTCTCCAGCTCGCCGCTGTGGGACGTGGGGAACTTCCTGCGCTACGAGCGGCGGGGGCATCCGCTGCGCGAGCCGCACTTCTCGCGCGGGTGCGTCGAGGGTGGGTTGGTGCTTCCCGACGATTGGCGCGCCCTCGCGCGGGCGATCGATCTCTCGGCGCTGTGCGAGATCCTCTCGCGCGCGGCGCTGCCGCCGCGAGTGGTGGCGGAGGTGACCGAGCTGGCGCGCGCCACGGTGGAGGAGCGCGACCCCGTGTTCGACGCGCTCTGACGGAGCCCCGAACGCGAACGCGGGCGGCACCCGAAGGCACCGCCCGCGTTCGACCTGCTGTCCGTCACGCGCGTCGTGGCGCGACGATCACCTGTCCCACCACACCGGGTCGTTCAGCGAGGCGCCGCCTTGGCGGCTGACGGCCTCCTGGAGGTTCGCGCTGTTCAGCGCCTGCTCGATCGTGGGGTAGGGGAGGCGGACCGGGATCACTCCGTCGTTGAACGCATCCGCCCCCGCCCTGAGGTTCGGATATCCCGTGCGCCGCCACTCGGCGTACGCCTCGGGGCCGTTCCCGAAGAGGGCGATCCACTTCTGGAGCCAGATCTGGTGCAGCCCGTCCGTGCCGCCGGCCCAGGCGACCGCCGGCTGCGCCAGGTAAGCGTCGATCGCGCTCTGGTCGACGCCCACGCGCTTCATCGCCTCCGTGACCGCTTGCGCATAGAGCTCGCCGGCGGTCGCGCCGCCCACGTTCCACCCGCGCGACGCCGCCTCCGCCTCGAGGAAGAGCAGCTCGTCGTACGACATGAGCACCGACGGCGTGGTGGCCGAGGTGAACGCGCTCCCGATCTTCGAGATCTGGTTCAGCACGATCCCGTGGCTGTCGTCGAGGCCGTTCGGCATCCCCTGGTACCTGTCGACCGTCGTGTCGATGGTCTTGTCCGCGTACAGCGGCAGGCGGGGATCGCTCAGCGCCTTCAACGTGTCGACCATGGTGGCGCTGATCGCGTGGTCGTTCCGGCTCTTCTGGTAATCGAAGATCGGGTAGTCCCACGTGCCGTCGCCCGGATACTCGAGCTGCGCCGCGTCTCCGGGGCCCGTGAAGCCGCCGGCGGCGAACGCCGCCTCGAACTCCGACTGCGCCTTGGCCGGGTCCACGTTGCTGAGCCGCATCGCCAGCCGCATGCGGAGCGAATTCGCGAAGCGCGTCCACTTCTCGAGGTCACCGTGGTAGAGCAGGTCGCCATCGGTGATCACCGGCGTGGCCGGATCCATGATGGTCGGCGCGGCGGCCAGCTCCACGAACAGGCTGTCGTACACGTCCTGCTGCGGATCGTACCTGGGCGTGTTCGAGCCTCCCTCGTCGGTGCCCTTCAGCGCCTGCGAGAAGCCGATGTCCCCCCACAGGTCGGTGACGATGCTGTACGTCCACGCGCGCAGGATCTCCCCGACCGCCGTCACGTTCGGCCGGTCGGTGGCCTCCCCCTGCGCGATGATCTGGTGCAGATCCTCCAGCGGCCCGGTGTAGAAGCCGGAGTAGATGCCGCTCACCTTGGAGTCCACCAGGTCGTAGCGGTCCTCGGTGGAATACTGGCTCTCGGCGTAGTGCTGCACCCAGAGCGCGGTGAGGTCCATGTGCAGGTTGGAGCCGAGCGTGCTGTTCACCGCGCCGGTGATGGCGTTGGGGAGCAGATAGCTCGCGTCCACGTTGACCGGGTCGTTGGGATTGTCGTTCACCCCGGTGAGTCCCGTGTCGCAGGCGACCGCCGCGAGAATCGCCACGGCCGGCACCGCCCACAACTTGATCGATCGTCTCATCGTGATCATGGATTTCGCGTGGTTGGAGGTGCCGGTCACGGCGTGACCGAGAGGCTGAACCCGAAGCTGCGCGCGGTCGGCGCCTGCCCGTACTCGAGCCCCTGGAGGTTGCCCGCATCGAACGCCGTCTCGGGATCGATGTTCGGCACGTCCGTGTGCAACCACAGGTTGCGGCCGATGAGCGCCACCGTCGCCTTGGAGACGTGCATGCGGCTCGTGAGCGACGGCGGCAGCGCGTACGAGAGGGTCACCTCGCGCAGCTTGATGAAGCTCGCGTCGTACACGTAGGCCTCGTGCAGCCGGTCGAGACCGTGGAAGTACGCCTGCGAGGTGACCACGATGTCGTTCGGCACCGTGTCCCCGGACACCACCTTCACGCCGGGGACCACCAGCCCGCCGCCGTCGGCGATCGTCTCGCCGTTCTCACGGCCGTACAGCGTCTGGATGAGCGTCCCGGACTTGCTGCCGAAGTCGTTGGTGAGCGAGTAGATCTTCCCGCCCTGCTTGGTGTCGAACAGGAAGGAGAGATGAGCGCCCTTGTAGCTGAACGTGTTGCGCAGCCCCGCCGTCCAGTCGGGCTGGTTGCTGCCGAGATAGCTCAGCGAGGAGGACTTGAGCGGCAGGCCGTTCGAGCCCACCACGATGTTCCCCTTGCCATCGCGGACGTACGTGACGCCGTACATCGCGCCGAACGGCTGCCCCTTGTGCGCCTCCAGGCGCAGACTGTAGTACGTGCCCAGGACCACGGTCTCCTGGTTGTCGGCCAGCTCCGCCACCTCGCTCTTGTTCTTGCCGAAGGTGGTGCTCACGTCCCACTGGAAGCCGTTCTCCTTCTTGATCGGCGTGGCGTTCAGGAGCAGCTCGACGCCCTTGTTGGTGATCTTCCCGGCATTCACCACCCGGTAGTTGTAGCCGGTGAGGGGTGAGATCTGGATCGGGATGATCTGATTGGAGGTGGCGTCGCTGTAGTACGTGGCCTCCACGCCGATGCGGTCATCGAAGAACCGGAGCTCGGTGCCCATCTCCCACGACCGCGTCTGCTCCGGCTTGAGCGCGGAGTTGGCGATCGTGTTCCCCGCGCCGAACATCGGGATGCCGCCGAACGGCTGGTCGGAGACGAACACGGACTGGAGCTGGTACGGCGCCGCATCGTTCCCCACCTGCGCCCAGCTCGCGCGGACCTTGCCGTAGCTCAACCAGCTCTCGGGACCGCCGATGTGGAGCGCGTCGGTGAAGACGAAGCTGGTGGAGACCGACGGATAGAAGTACGAGCGGTTCTGCTTCGGCAGGGTCGACGACCAGTCGTTGCGCCCGGTCCCCTCGAGAAAGAGCCAGTCCTTGTAGTCGAGGCGCGCCTGCCCGTACAGGCTGTTCACGCGCCGGCGCGAGGTATAGTCGCCGAGGACCGGCGCCACGGCGGCGTTGCCGAGGTCGTAGACGCGCGGCACCACCAGGTTGTAGACCGTCCACGTGTCCGACTCGTCGACGGCATCGCGCCGGTTGCCGCCGGCGGTCGTCACCAGGCTGAGCGTGGGGGTGAGCTGGTTCGTGGCCGTGAGCAGGAAGTCCGTGTTCGTCTCGCGGCGCACGATGTCGTTCTTGGAGAAGCCGCCGTTCACGTCGAAGTCGCTCGTGAGGGGGCCCGGCGCGTACATCCGCTTGCGCCCGAGGCGCGACCAGTCGGTGCCGGAGCGCAGCGTTCCCGTCAGCCAGCTCGTGAAGTCGTACGTCAGCGACGCGTTGCCGATGATGCGGTCGGTACGGTCGTGGTTCCCGTTCTCGAGGGCGATCCAGTACGGGTTGTTGTGGTAGCTGTAGTTCCAGTTCCGCATGTTGCCGTACTCGTCCTTGTAATCGCGGAGCTGGTGCATGTCCACCTGCCGGCCGAACCAGACGAACTGCAGCATGAAGTTGTCGCCGTCGTAGCCCTGCGCCGGGCGATGGTTGCCGTCGGCCTGCGTGTACTGCACGGAGCCGTTCGCCTTCAGCTTGTCGGTGAGCTGCACGCCGCCGTTGAGCGACCCCGTGGTGCGATCGAGCTTGTAGCCGGGGTACATCCCGTCCTGGTGCATGTTGGCGATCGAGAGGCGCACGTTGGAGTTGTCGGTGCGCTTCGCGAACGCGCCGTCGATGTGCGTGGTCTGGCCGGTCTCGAAGAAGCTGCGGACGTTGTCCGGGTGGCTCACCCAGGGCGCGGGCTGGCCGTTGCTGAACCACTGCGGGATCTCGAGACCGACGTCGAGCGGCGGGCCCCAGCTCTCGTCCACGTTGTCGTTCACGCCGGCGCCATCGCCGTCCACGAACTCGAACTGGCCGGCGTACCCCTGGCCGTACTTGTTCTGGTAGGTGGGGAGCTTGAGCGGGTTCTCGAACGTGGTGCTGATGCTGGCGGAGATCCCGGTCCCGGAGGCGCCGCGGCCATCCTTGGTGGTGATGAGCACCACGCCGTTCGCGGCGCGCGAGCCGTAGAGCGCCGCCGCGTTCGGGCCCTTGAGCACCGACACGGATGCGATGTCATCCGGGTTCAGGTCCTGGATCGCGTTGCCGTAGTCGACCGCGCCGTAGCCGAAGTCGCCTCCGTTGGCGGAGGCGTTGCTCACCGGCACCCCGTTCACCACGAAGAGCGGCTGGTTGTTGTTGCTGATCGATGTGGGGCCGCGGATCACGATGCGGGAGGAGCCCCCCTCCGTTCCGGAGTTGGTGATCGTGACGCCGGAGACCTTCCCGGTGAGCGCGTTCACGAGGTTCGGCTCCTCGGCGCGCGAGATGTCCTCGCCGCGCACCTCCTGCACCGAGCTCGAGACGGCACGCTTCGCCACCTCCAGCCCCAGGGCGGCGGTGACCGGCGCGAGCTCGACGGCGCTCGCGCGCAGGCGGATCTCGACGTTGACGTTGGATCCGGCCGGCACCGTCACGGGCACGCTGTTCGTGGCGTAGCCGATGCGGCGTGTGACCACGGTGGCCGCTCCAGCGGGCACCTGGTCGATGCGGAAGTGCCCGCGCGCATCGCTCAGCGCGCCGAGCGTGGTACCGGACACCGAGACCTGTGCGCTGGCGACCGGTTGCCCGGTGACGGTATCCAGGACCACGCCCTGGATGCCGCCCACCTGCTGCGCCATGAGCGTTGCGGGGGCGACGGCCAGCGCGAGCGCGCCCGCGCACAGCCATCGACGGATGCTGAGCATGCAAACCCTCCGTGAGTGCCAGTGGTGCAGAATGCTGAGGTCGTCAGGCCGGGAGGATGCGGCCGCCTGACTGGCGTGTCAAGAAGTCTTTGTGCGTGCTCACGTCGAGGCACGGCATGGAGCGGCGGCGGGCCCGCGCCATTGGCGGGGCGGCTTCTTCGCAGAATCATCACGATTTCTGCAAACAGATCTCGGAACCGGGCTCCTGCCTGGCGGTGGGCGTGCCGCGATAGTCAACTGTTCGTCAGGCGGAGTGCCCGCCGCACGAGGCGCGGCGCCCCCACGGTCCACTCAACCCCCTTCGAGATGCACATTTTCCATCGGCATGCACTCGCCCGCCGGACGAGTGGCGGCGCGCTTCTCGTCTTCGGCTCGGTGGCTCTCGCGGCCGCGCTGGCCGCGTGTAACCCGAAGGAGCCATCCGCCCCCATCACCGACGCCGGCGCGCTCACGGCGATCACCGTGACGCCGCCGGACTCCATCGCGGTGGGCGACACGGTGGATCTGGATTACGATCTCACCGATGCGTCGGGGAACCATGTCCGGAACCGCGCGGACGACCTGGTGTGGACGTCCAGCGACACGACGGTGGCGACGGTCGATGCCGGGACGCTGATCGCGAAGGCGCCGGGGACGACCACGATCACGGCCGCGGCGGATGGGCTGCAGGGACAGGCGACGGTGGAGATCCCGGGGCCGCCGCCACCTCCCTGATCATCGGCGAGCCCAGGGCTGTGCTCGCGGGCCCGCGACCGGACCGGTCGCGGGCCCGCGGTGCATCCGGGGGCGAGGGGGACGCAGCGCCAGCCGCCTTGACCGCCCGGGTGGACAGTGTACAGTGCGACAGCCGGA
>CAMLEQ010000072.1 GCA_946479015.1 uncultured Gemmatimonadota bacterium
CGCTGGCTCGTCAAGCCGCGCGCCTCGGGGGGAGGGCACGGGATCGTGCCGTGGCGCCGCGGGAGCCGGCTCCCGCGGCGCCACGTGTTGCAGGAGCGGATCGACGGTGTACCCGGCTCGCTCGTGTTCGCCGCCGACGGACGCGACGCGGTCCCCTTCGGCATCTCCTGGCAGCTCGCCGGCGAGCGCGAGCTCGGCGCGAGCGGCTTCCAGTACTGCGGCAGCATCCTCGCGCCGGCCCCCGCGCTCCTCCCCGCCGCGACCGCGATCGCGCAGGCGCTGGTGGAGGCGTTCGGCCTCGTCGGCGTGAACGGCGTGGACTTCGTCGCGCGCGATGGCGTGCCGGTGCCCATCGAGGTGAACCCGCGCTGCTCGGCGTCCATGGAGCTGGCCGAGCGCGCGTTCGGCTTCTCGGTGTTTCGCGCCCACGTGGATGGGTGTGCCGGCGCGCTCCCGCGCTTCGACCTCGCCGGCGCGCTGCGTGCCGCGCCGGGCGCCGTGGGCAAGGCCGTGCTCTACGCGCGCCGCTCCGTGCTCATCGGCGACAGCCGCCGCTGGCTCGAGCGCGACGATGTCAGGGATGTGCCGCACCCCGGCGAGCGCATCGCGGCCGGACGTCCCATCTGCACTATCTTTGCGCGGGGACGTGATGCCGGATCCTGCCGGGCAGCGCTTGTGCGGCGCGCGCGCAAGCTGTATGAGGAGATCGAGGGACGAGGGCGGAGGATCGCATGAGTGCTGCGTCGGCTACGGTGGAGCACGCCACCTGCCTCGGCTGCGGGTGCACCTGTGACGACATCGCGGTCGTCGTACGCGACGACCGCATCGCCGAGGCGCGCAACGCATGCCCGCTCGGCGCGGCGTGGTTCGGCGACGGGACCGTGCCGGGGGAGGTGCGCGCGCGCGGCGCGAGCGTGTCGCTCGACGCGGCGCTCGACGCGGCGGCCGCGCTCCTCGCCGGAGCGCGGCGCCCCCTCGTGCAACTCGCGCCCGACATCTCCTGCGAGACCCAGCGCGCCGCGCTCGCCATCGCCGACCGGCTCCACGCGCTCGCCGACGGCGTGACGTCATCCACCGCCGCCGGCGGCGTGCTCGCGGCGCAGCGCCGCGGCCGGGCCGGCGCGACGCTCGGCGAGATCCGGAACCGCGCCGACCTCGTTCTGTTCTGGGGAGTGGACCCGGCACGCCGCTATCCGCGCTTCACCACGCGCTACGCGCCGGACCCGCCCGGGCTGTTCGTCCCCGAGGGGCGCGCCGGTCGCACGGTGGCCGGCGTGGACGTCGGCGAGGCCGCCGCGCCGCCGGAGGCGGAGCCGCGCGTGCGCCTCGAGGACGGGGAGGAGCTCGACGCCCTCACCGCGCTGCGCACGCTGCTGGCGGAGCGCACGCCATCGTCGTCCGCCGACGCGCTCGCGAAGCGCGTGGCGCCGCTTGCCGAGCGACTGCGCGGAGCGCGCTACGCAGTGGTGGTGTACGACGGCGAGTCCAGCGTGCCCGGCGACACGCGCCGCGCCGAGGGAGTGATCGCGCTCGTGCAGCAGCTCAACGCCCGGACGCGCGCGGCGCTGTGCACGCTGCGCGCGGGCGGGAACCGCAGCGGCGCCGAGGCGGTGATGACCTGGCAGACCGGCTTTCCCATGTGCGTCGACTTCTCGCGGGGGACGCCGCGCTACCGCCCCGATGATGGCGCCGCCGCGTGGCTCCGGAGCGGGGAGGTGGACGCGCTGCTCGTGGTGGGCGATGCGCGTGCCGCGCCCGTGCTTCCGGCGGACGACGTGCCGCGCGTCATCATCGGTCCGCGGGCGAGCACCGCCACTCCCGCGCCGGCGGTGGCGATCGACACCGGCGTGGCCGGCATCCACGACGGAGGCACCGCGTACCGCATGGACGACGTGCCGCTCCCGCTGCGCCCGTCGGTCCCTGGCCCACGCTCGGCGCTCGACGTGGTGGGCGCGCTCGCCGAGCGCGTCCGCCGCGCGCGCGGGGAGCGGGGCGCATGAGCCGGCTGCGCATCACCGGCGGAGAGGTCTACGACCCCGCCAACGGCGTGGATGGCGAGGTGCGCGACATCTGCATCGAGGATGGCCGGGTCGTGGCATCGATCCCGGACGACGCGCCGCGCCTGGATGCCCGCGGGCTCGTGGTGATGCCGGGGGGGATCGACATCCACGCCCACGTCGCGGCGAGCAGCGTGAACGGCGCCCGGCGGATGCTGCCGGAGGAGCGGGTGCGCGACCTGGCCGCGGCGCCGGAGCTCGAGGATGGCCCCGGGCGCTCCGGCAGCGGCGGCACCGTGCCGAGCACCTTCACCACCGGCTACCGGTACGCCGGCCTCGGCTACACCACCGTCTTCGACGCCGCGGTGGCCCCGGTGAGCGCGCGCGACACGCACGCGCAGTTCGACGACACGCCCATCATCGATGCCGGCTGCTTCATCCTGATGGGCAACGACGAGTACCTGCTGCGCCAGATCGCCGCGGGCGAGCGCGAGCGCGCGCGCGACTACGCCGCCTGGCTGCTCGGCGCGGCCGGCGGCTACGCCATCAAGATCGTGAACCCGGGGGGCGTGGAGCTTTGGAAGCGGAACGTCCGCGAGATCCGGAGCATCGACGACGAGGTGGGGCACGCCGGCGTGACACCGCGCGCCGTGCTCGAGACGCTCGCCGACGCGGCCGATGCGCTCCGGCTCCCGCACCCGGTGCACATCCACTGCAACAACCTCGGTGTCCCCGGCAACGTCGCGACGACGCTCGACAGCATGCGTGCCGTCGAGGGACGGCGGGCGCACTTCACGCACCTCCAGTTCCACAGCTACGCCGGCGAGCGTGGCAAGGCATGGAGCTCCGCCGCGCGGCAGGTGATCGAGGTCGTGAACGAGAACCGGAACCTCACGGCCGACGTGGGGCAGGTGATGTTCGGCCCCGCCACCACGCTCACCGCGGATGGCGCCGTGGAGTACCTGCTCCACGCCAGCACCGGGCGCAAGTGGCTGAACGTCGATGTCGAGCTCGAGACTGGGTGCGGCGTGGTGCCGTACGAGTACCGCGAGCGCGCCGCCGTCTCCGCGCTCCAGTGGGTGATCGGCCTCGAGCTGTTCCTGCTCTCAGCCGACCCGTGGCGCGTGGTGCTCTCCACCGACCACCCCAACGGCGGGTCGTTCGCCAGCTATCCGGAGCTCATCCGCCTGCTCATGGACCGCGCGTACCGCGACGAGCGCCTGAAGCGGGTGAACCAGACGATGCTCGCCGGCAGCGCGCTCGCCGACGGGATCGCCCGCGAGTACACGCTCGGGGAGATCGCCATCATCACGCGCGCCGGACCGGCGCGGCAGCTCGGGTTGGCGCACAAGGGGCATCTCGGTCCCGGCGCCGATGCGGACGTCACCATCTACACGCCGAACGCCGACCGCGCGGTGATGTTCTCCACGCCGCGCTACGTGTTGAAGGGGGGCGTGGTGGTGGTGGAGGAAGGACAGTTGCGGCGCGCCCCGGCCACGCGGCGGCTCCACGTGCGCCCCGCGTTCGACGACGCCGTGACGCGCGACCTGCGCCGCTGGTTCGATCGCTATGGCACCGTCTCCTTCGACAACTACCCGGTGGCGCCGCTGCGCGATCCGCCGGTGGCGGAGGGCGCCTGACGTGGAGATCCGCGGTGTCACGATCGTGGACACGTTCGCCGAGGCGTTCGGGATGCGCGGCGCGCGCGTGGTCATCACCGCCCACACGCTCGAGTGGGCGCGCACGTCCGCGCTCTCGATGACCGGCTTCTCCACCTCCGTGATCGGGTGCAAGGTCGAGGCGGGGATCGAGCGCACGCTCGCGCCGGACGAGACGCCGGACGGCCGGCCGGGGGTGAGCGTGCTTCTCTTCACCATGGACTCCGCCAGCCTGCCCACGCGGCTGATCGAGCGCATCGGGCAGACGGTGCTCACCTGTCCCACCACCGCCTGCTTCGACGGGCTCCCCGGCGAGACCGAGCGGCTCCCCGTGGGGCGCGCGCTGCGCGTGTTCGGCGATGGGTTCCAGTCGAGCAAGGTCATCGCCGGGCTGCGCTACTGGCGCATCCCGGTCATGGAAGGGGAGTTCCTGGTGCAGGAGGACTTCGGCAAGGTGAAGGGGGTGGGGGGCGGCAACTTCCTGATCCTCGCCGAGAGCGCCGAGGCGGCGCTGCGGGCGGCGGAGGGCGCGGTGGACGCGGTGCGCGAGCTGCCGGGGGTGATCCTCCCCTTTCCCGGCGGCATCGTGCGCAGCGGGAGCAAGGTGGGGTCGAAGCGCTACAAGAACCTGATCGCCACCACCAACGATGCCTACGCGCCCACTCTGCGCGCGCTCACGGCGACCGATCTCCCCGACGGGGTGAACGCGGTGCTCGAGATCGTGCTGGACGGCGTGGACGAGGCATCCATCTCCGCCGCCATGCGCGCGGGGATCGACGCGGCTTGCCAGCCGGGGGTGCGGGCCATCACCGCCGGCAACTACGGTGGCAAGCTCGGCCCGTATCACTTCCACCTCCAGAAGATCATGCGCGGCGATGCGGGAGGGGGCTCGTGAGCGACATCGTGACCCTCACCCTGCGCGCTCCGCTCGAGCGGACGGTGGAGGCGGAGGCCATCACCCCCGACCGCTTCCAGGCGCTCGGCGAGCGGGAGATCGCCGAGCTCCCGGTGTGGGAGGGAGCGAGGCAGCTTCGCCTCGGCGAGCTGTTCGACGTGCGCGGCGACCGTGCCGCGCGTGTGCGCGTGGTGGGCGACTGCTCGCGCATCGATGCCCTGGGCGCCGGCATGTCCACCGGCGAGCTGGTGATCGAGGGGCGTGCCGGGCGGTACGCCGGCACGCGGATGACGGGCGGCACGGTGCACGTCGCCGGCGACGCCGGCGATGGGGCGGGGCTCGAGATGGCCGGCGGGGTGCTGCGCATCGATGGCGATGCGGCCGACCGGGTGGGGGGAGCCCGGCTCGGCGCATCGAAAGGGATGCTCGGGGGGGAGATCGTGGTGCGCGGCGCGGTGGGCGCCGAGGCGGGCTCGCGCATGCGACGCGGGCTCATCGTGTGTGCCCGCGCCGGCGCGCGCGCCGGCGAGGCGATGATCGCCGGCAGCATCATCGCGCTCGGCGACGTCGGCGAGGACCCGGGGCGCTACAACAAGCGAGGCTCCATCGTGGTGCTCGGCGCCGTGTCGGTCCCCGCCGGCTACGCGTACGACTGCACCTACGAGCCCCCACACGTGGCGCTCACGCTGCGCATGCTGCGCGCGCGCTTCGGCGTGGCGGTGGAGAACGGCGGCGAGCGCGGTCGCTACCGCCGGTACAGTGGAGACATGAGCGAGCTGGGTCGAGGCGAATTGCTCGTTCGGGAGGGCGCGTGACGGACGGACTGGAGCTCAACGAGCGGGCGTGGGCGATCGCGGACGGGGTGGCCGAGCGCGCGGAGGAGCTGCGCGTGTCGGTGCGCACGCTCGCGTCTGGCGCCCGGGTGATCGACGCCGGCGTGAATGCCGACGGTGGGCTCGGGGCGGGGATCGCCCTGGCGGAGCTGTGCATGGGCGGGCTCGGGCACATTAGTATCCAACAGATACGAATTGGAGACACCGACCATCCGGGCGTGCGGGTGTGGACCGATCACCCCGCCGTGGCGTGCATGGCCTCGCAGTACGCCGGCTGGGCGCTCAAGGCGGGGAAGTACTTCGCCATGGCGTCCGGCCCCCTGCGCGCCCGGGCGCGCGTGGAAACGGAGCTGTACGAGAAGCTCGGCTACGCGGAGTCCGCCTCGCGCGGCGTGCTCGTGCTGGAGGGGCGCACGCTCCCCGACGACGAGGTCGCGACCTACGTGGCCTCGCGCGCGGGGATCGAGCCGGCGGGGATCACCTTCGCCATCGCGCCCACCGCATCCATCGCCGGCGGCGTGCAGATCGTCGCCCGCATCCTCGAGACGGGATTGCACAAGATGGAGACGCTCGGCTTCGACGTGCGGCGCGTGGTGAGCGGCGTGGGCACGGCGCCCATCCCGCCCGTGGCCCGCGACGATCTCCGGGCCATCGGCCGCACCAACGACTGCATCTTGTACGGCGGGGACGCGCGCTTCGTCGTGCGCGCGGGCGACGACGAGCTCGAGGCGCTGGCGAAGTCGCTCCCCGCCTCCGCGTCGAGTGACTACGGCACGCCGTTCTACGACATCTTCAAGCGCTACGAGGGCGATTTCTACAAGATCGACAAGATGCTCTTCAGCCCCGCGCGGGTCTGGCTCACGAGCGCCACCTCCGGTCGCACGTTCTCCGGCGGGCGCCTCGCGCCCGACGTGCTCGAGCAGTCGCTGTTCGCGTAACGCTCGTCCGCTCGTCCCGTCCTGGACCCCTCTGCCAAGGAGCCGACCATGTGGGCCGTCGTCGTGCTGTACAACACTCCGACCGATCCCGCCGCGTTCGAGAAGTACTACGCGGGGACGCACCTGCCGCTGCTGGAGAAGCACACGAAAGAGATCGGCATCAGCCGGAGCGTGTTCGAGAAGTTCGAGAGCGCGCTCGATGGCTCGGCGCCCGCGTTCTATCGCAAGGCCGAGCTCTGGTTCGATTCGCGTGAGGCGCTCGACCGCGGCATGGCGACGGCGGGGTTCGGCGCGGTGGCCGGCGACATTCCCAAGTTCGCATCGGGCGGGGTGGTGGGTCTGATCGCGAACGTGGCCTCCTGAGCGGCGGCGCGCCGTCCAGCCGCCGTTCGTCGCCCGTGTTCATCCCCATTCTCGCCGCGCGCGATGGCTGGCACACCGACCAGCTGTCGCGCGCCATCGCCGCGCGCGGGCACCGCACGGCGGTACTGCCGTACGAGACGCTCGTCGCCAGACTCGGCACCGCCCCCGGAGCGCGCGCCGCGCTCGCCGCGCGCGAGCACGACCTGCTCGACGCGGACGCCGTGTTCGCGCGCATCATTCCCAACGGCTCCCTCGAGCAGATCATCTACCGGGTGGACGCGCTCCACTGGCTCGAGGACCTGGGCGTTTGCGTCATGAATCCGCCGCGCGCGATCGAGCGTACGGTGGACAAGTTCTACACGTCCGCGCTGCTCCAGCGCGCGGGGCTCCCCACCCCGGAGACGGTGGTGTGCGAGCGCGCCGAGGATGCGCTCGCCGCGTTCCGGACGATGGGCGACGTGATCGTGAAGCCGCTCTTCGGATCGATGGGCCTCGGCATGGTGCGCGTGAGCGATGAGGAGATCGCGTGGCGCGTGTTCCGCGCGCTGGAAGCGATCCGAGGGGTGTATTATCTTCAGCGCGCGATTGCGCACGAGGGATGTGATGTCCGCGCGTTCGTGGTCGGCGACCGTGTGATCGGGGCCATCGAGCGAAGGGCGGCGGGCTGGCGGACGAACATCTCGCGCGGCGGGGCGGCGCGGAGGATCGCGCTCCCGGCCGAGTGGGAGGCGATGGCGGTGTGTGCCGTGCGCGCCGTGGGCGCCGAGTACGCCGGCGTGGACCTCCTGCCGGCGCGTGACGGGATGGTCTACGTACTCGAGGTCAACGGTATTCCCGGATGGCGCGGTCTGCAGCAGGCAACCTCCATCGACGTCGCGGCGACGATCGTCGCGCATCTGCTCGACGCGCGAGAGGCGCGCGCGTGAGCGCGGAGCCGCGGCCGACCTTGCTCCCGCGCCAGGCGGCGGATGTGGCCACCGCCGCCCAGCTCGCCTGCCTTCTCGAGGTGAGCGCGCCGAAGCCGGGAAACGTCGCCCCGGGCGCGCACTTCCACGACACCCGCTACGAGCAGTTCCTCGCGAGCGCCGCGGCCATCGGCCCCGCCGTCGCCACAGCCGGTGAGCGCCCACTCGGCGCCACCATCCGCGCCGCCGTCGAGGCCACCGCGCGCTGGGGGCGCGCGAACACCAATCTCGGCATCGTCCTCCTGCTCGCGCCGCTCGCGCGCGCCGCGCTGACCGCGGCCGCCGGATCCGCCGCCTCCTCGTTCGGGCTCCGCGCGAGCGTGGAGCGGGTGCTCGACGAGACCACCGTGGGCGACGCCGCCGACGTGTACGCCGCCATCCGGCTCGCCGCCCCCGGCGGCCTCGGACGCGCGGACGCGCAGGATGTCGCCGGCGAGCCGACCGCGCCGCTCCGCGACGTGATGGCGCTGGCCGCCGGCCGTGATGCCATCGCGCGCGAGTACGCCACCACGTTCGCCCACACCTTCGACGTCGGCGCCCCGGCGCTCGCGCGCGCGCGTGCCGTGGGGCTCCACTGGGACGACGCCGTGCTCGAGACCTTTCTCGCGCTCCTCGCCGCCGCCCCCGACACGCACATCGCCCGGAAGCTCGGCGCCGATGCCGCCGCCGACGTGATGCGCCGCGCCCGCGTCGTTACCGATCTCGGGGGCGCACGCACGCCGGCCGGCCGCGAGGCCATCGTCCGGCTCGATGGCGAGCTGCGCGACCCGGGGAACGCCTGGAACCCGGGCGCCACCGCCGACCTCACCGCCGCCGCCATCTTCGTCGTGCTCCTCGACGGCGGCTGGCGCTGATTCCGGAGGGAACAAGTGCGCACCCATGGAGAGTTCAGGGTCAAGGTGGCCAAGGACTACCTCGTGTTCGCCTCGGCGCATTTCATCACGTTCGCCGGGCACCGATGCGAGTCGCTCCATGGCCACAACTACCGCGTCGGCATCACCCTCGAAGGGGCCATCGACGAGGAAAGTTGGTACGTGATGGATTTCTCTGTCGTGAAGAAGCTGATGAAGCGGCTCTGCGACGAGATCGATCACAAAGTGCTGCTCCCTCTCCAGAATCCGAAGATCCAGGTCTCGGAACAGGGCGACGCGATCCATGTCGCGTACGAGGGGAAGCCGCGCTACGTGTTTCCCCGGTCCGACTGCGCGCTCCTGCCGATTCCGAACACCACGGTGGAGATGCTCGCGCAGTTGCTGACCCGGCGCGCGCTGGCCGAGCTGAACGAAATGGGCATCGCCCACCTCACGGTGATCGAGATGGAAGTGGAGGAGAACTTCGGCCAGTCCGCCATCTATCGGGAGCTGCTGGGATAGCTCCGCCATTCATGGCAACACCGTATTCGAGGCTCTCATGCCGTTATTCTCCATTCTCGGGGCGGCCCTGATCGCCGCCACCCCTACGATCTCGGCGGCGCGCGCCGACAGCGGCACCCTCGCGCCCCACACCGTTCAGGTCACCGTCGACTCCGCCCATCAGCGGATCGTCGTCACCGCCGGTCCGTTCGACCTCATGGACATGTCGAACATGGGCGATGAGGGGATGCACCAGCCATCGGAGCTCCTGCCGTTCGCCTGGCCGGTGGACGGCTATCTGCGCGGCTTCCGCGTGGAGACGCGCGACCGCTCCGGCCACGTGCTCGATGCGCACCTGCTGCACCACCTCATCGGCGTGAACTTCGACCGCCGGCAGCTCGTCTATCCCGCCGTCGAGCGGCTGTTCGGCTGGGGTGCCGAGACGGATCCGGTGGAGCTGCCCAAGTCCCTCGGCGTTCCGCTCGCCCGCGGGGAGAAGCTCGGGATGTACGCCGCCTTCCATAACGAAACGGGGAAGGACATCCGCGGCGCCTATCTCCGCGTGACGCTCCTCTACACGCCGAAGAAGGGAAGCCACGTCACACCCGTGATGCCGTTCTACGTGGACGTGAACAACGTCATCGGCGGACAGACGGTGTTCGACATCCCCCCCGGCCACTCGAGCCGGAGCTACGAGTTCACGGTCCCCGTCTCCGGCCGCCTCATCGGCGTGGGCGGGCACCTGCATGACTACGGCGAGTCCGTCCGCCTCGAGGATGCGGAGACGGGGAAGGTGCTCGTCCGCCTCAACGCCAAGCGCGACGACCGCGGGCACGTCCTGAAGGTCGGGCGCCACATCTTCGGCTTCTACACCGATGCGCTCCCGCTCGAGGCGAACCACCGCTACCGCGTGGTGGCCGAGTATCTGAATCCCACGAGGAAGACGGTGAAGAACGGCGCCATGGCCCACATCAACGGCGCCTTCATGCCCGCCGACCTCGCCCAGTGGCCCACGCTCGATCGGAACGACCCGATGATCCGGAAGGACATCGCCACGCTCCCCTCCGCGCACGAGATGAAGCAGGCGCTCGACGGGAGCTCCGGCGCGAGGGGGGGACACGACATGGACCACATGAGCCACATGCGGCACGGCACCATGGCGGGCCATGGCACCAACATGCGGATGGACCAGATGCCGGCCATGAGCCACGATCATCACGACACGGGGAGCGCCGACTCCACCGCGCGGTCGGATTCCAGCCGGAGCCACCCTCGCTCCTGACCGTCGCACCGGTCGCCCGGGGCGCCGCGACCCGATCTCGGCGCCCCGGTCCACCGCGCGCCGCGCGATCAGCGCGCGCGCGTGAGCGCGGCGATCGTGTCCGCGCCGATCCTGCCGTCGTGCAGCGCGCTCCCCACGAGCGCGGCATCGGCTCCCCCCTCCGCCAGCTGCTCCAGATCGGCCGGGCCCCGAACTCCCCCGCCGGCCACCAGCTCCACCTCGGGGAGGGCGCGACGGAGCGCCCGCACCAGCTCGAGATCGACCCCGGCGCCCGCGCCCACCCGCGCCAGATCGATCATCACCACGCTTCGCGCTCCGGCCGCCGCCCCCAGCTCGGCGATCGCCGCCGGCGCGAGCCGGGCCAGCTCCGGCGCTCGCGTCACCGGCACGCCGCCGCGCAGATCGATGCTCAGCGCCACCCGCTCCTCCCCGGCCGCCGCGACGATCTCCCGCAGTGCCTCGAGCGATGGGAGCGTCTCGAGCGCGACGATCACGCGCGCGGCGCCGAGCGCCTCCACCGCCGCCGCGTGCTCCGCGGTCGCCACGCCGGCGTCCACCCATGCATGCGCACCGCTACAGAGCTCGCGCAGCGACGCCTCTTGCCGGGACGCGCCGCCGATGGCGTCCAGGTCCGCCACGTACAGCTCTGCGACGCCCAGCCGCTCGCGATAGCCGAGGGCGAGCGCCAACGGATCGCCGTCCGCCGCACCCTCCGGCGTCAGCACCGACCGGGCTGGAGCGTACTCCTCCCGCCGCCCGCCGCGCGCGTGTACCGCGACGCCGTGCGCGAGGTCGAGCACCGGAATCACCCGCATGGTCCCCTCCGCGACTGCGCTTCCGACCGGTGGACGCCATGAGCACCGTGCTGGGATGGGACGTCGGCGGCGTGAACGTGAAGGGCGCGCTGGTGCGCGACGGCGCGGTGCTGGAAGCCCGGACGGCGCCGTTCGAGCTGCAGCGCGCCCCGGATCGTCTGCCCGTGCTCCTGCGCGAGCTGGCGGCCGAGCTGGGCGCCGCTCCGCACGACCGTCACGCCCTCACCATGACCGCCGAGCTCTCGCAGCTCTTCCGTACCAAGCGCGAGGGGGTGTCGTTCGTCCTCGACGCCGCGGTCCGGGCGTTCCCCGCCGCGGCGATCGGCGTGTACACGGTCGACGGCCGCTTCCTTCCACCGGAAGATGCCAACGCCGTCCCGCTCCTCGTCGCTGCGTCGAACTGGCACGCAACAGCCTCCGTAGTGTCGCAGGAATGGCGCGATTGTATACTGGTGGACACCGGCACGACGACCACGGACGTGATCCCGATCCGCGGGGGCGAAGTGACGGCCGAGGGGCGCACGGATCCCGAGCGCCTCGCGTCCGGAGAGCTGCTCTACCTGGGCACACTGCGCACCCCGGTCGAGGCCGTGACACGCGAGGCGCCGTTCCGAGGACGGATGGCGGGCGTGTCCGCCGAGGCGTTCGCGCTCGTGGGGGACGTGCACCTGTGGCGCGGCGATCTCTCGCCGGAGCAATACACCGTCCCCACGCCGGACGGGCGGCCGGCGACGCGCGAGTTCGCGCGCGAGCGGATCGCGCGGGTGGTCTGCGCCGACCTCGAGATGCTCGACGATGCCGCCATCGATGCCATCGCGGCCCACGTGGCGGACGAGCAGGTGGAGCGCATCGCGGCGGCGCTCGCTCGCGTCCATGACCGTCATCCTCGTGCGCTCACCGTGGTGGCG
>CAMLEQ010000073.1 GCA_946479015.1 uncultured Gemmatimonadota bacterium
TAGCAAGAGACCCCGCGCGCGCCGACGATCGAAGCTGACGCGGGCGCCCCGAACGTTCTGGCGCGCGCGGGGGCTCGCAGCGTGTAAGCGCGACGCCGCCAGAGCCACACCCCCGCGGCACGCCAGTCCCAGGAGCCCACCACGGCCCGCGCCCCGCGCCCCGCGCCCCGCGCCGCCGGGCAAGCCCCGGGAGCCTCCATGGGCCCGAGAGCACGATATTGAAAGCGCCGCGGCCGCCGGCATCGCGATCGTGCATCTCCCATCCAATTCCCCGGAGATCCCGCATGCGCTTCGCCCCGCTCGCCGCGGCGATCCTGCTCCCGTCCGTCGTGCCCGCCCTCGCCCCCACCCCCACCCCCAGCTACGCCACGTCGCGTCCGAGCACGTCGCCGCCGGATTCGGTCCGCGCCCGCGCCATCCTCGAGCAGGCGCTCGCCGCGCACGGGCTGGGCGACACGCTCCACCCCCCGCGGAGCGTGACCTCCACCTTCACCGGCCGCCTCGCCATGCGCGGGCAGAGCAGGGAGGCGAACGGGCCGCTCGACTGGGAGCCCGCGCGCACGGTCACCACCTGGGACGTCGCCCACGACCGCTTCGTGCAGGACGCGGCGAACACCTACCCCGTCGGCTTCCTCCTCGTCTACCGCACGGTCGCCACCCGCGACTCGGCGTTCGTGATCGAGCTCTCGCGCTGGCTACAGGGAGCGGAGGTGGACCGCGACACGCCGTCGCCCCTCCCCGCCGCACGCGCGGCGATGGCGCGCGAGCTCGGCCCCATCTGGATTCTTCACGCGCTCGCGCACGGCACCGCGCCGCGCGTGCTCCCCGACCAGCGCGACTCCGCCCCCGCCCCCGCCCCCGCCCCCGCCCGCACCGTCCACGTGCTCTCGCTGAACGACGGGGCAGGGGAGATCACCGCCGCCTTCGATGCTCGCACCCACCTGCTCGCGTGGCTGGAGACGCGCTCGCAGCACCCGATCGCGGGCCTCGAGCGCACGCGCACGAGCTTCGGCGATTACCGGCGCGAGAGCGGCGTCCTCCTCCCAGGCACTCGCCGCGACACCCGCAACGGCGCGCTCGCCCAGACCGGGCGCATCGACTGGACCGTGAACGTCCCCGCGCCGGACTCGCTGTTCGCCGTCCCCGCCGGCTTCCACGAGGCGAGCCGCACGCCGGCCGACACGGCCACCCTCCGCCCGCTCGGCGGCGGCGCGTACGCGCTCCGCGTCACCACCGGCTACCGCGCGATGGTCGTCGAGTTCGACCGCTTCCTCGTCGTCGTCGAAGCGCCGATCAACTCCGCGCTCACCGAGCGCTCCCTCCGCGCCATCGCCGCCGCGTTCCCCGGCAAGCCGGTGAGGTACGTCGCCTTCACCCATCATCACACCGATCACGCCGGCGGGCTGCGCCCGTACATCGCGCGCGGCATCACCGTGCTCACCACCCCCGGCGAGCGCGCGTTCGTCGAGCGCCTGGCGCGCGTGGACTATCCGCTCCACCCCGACAGCCAGAGCGTCGTCCACCGGCGTCCCGTGATCGAGACGTTCGGCGGCACGCGCCGCGTGAGCGACGGCCGGCAGGTGCTCGAGCTGCACGACATGGGGCGCACCACCCATGCGTCATCGATGGTGTTCGCGTATGTTCCGGGGGCGCGGATCGTCTACGACGGCGACGGGTCCATCTTCCCCGCCGACGTCGACAGCGTCCCCGCGGACCCGCTCTCCGCCGAGCTGGCGCGAGCGCTCCGCGCGAGCGGGATCACCGATTCCGCGACGAGGATCCTGAACACCCACGTGGGACTGGTGCCACTGCAACGAGTGAGGTGACCCGGCGTGCCGCAGGCCGCGCACACCACGCTGTTCGCGTCCGATCTGGTGACGGTGATCGACTGCGACTGCCACGCGCCCGTGGGCGGCGCGGGCGCGGAGCGCGGCGGGGAGCGCACGCACTTCGCGCTCGTCAGGCGCGGCGCGTTCGCGTACCACGTGCGCGGCGAGCGGCACATCGCCGAGCCGGGGACCGCCGTCGCCTACCACGAGGGGGACGTCTACCGCATCTCGCACCCCATCCACGGCGGCGACCGGTGCACGATCGTCGAGGCCGAGCCCGCGCTCACCGACGAGGTGCTCCACCGCGCCGGCGGCGCGCGCGCCGTGGCGCTCCGCCTGACGCCGCGCGCGCAGCTCCGCCACGCGCTCGCCCGCGCGGCGCTGCGCCGTCACCCGGGCGACCGGCTCGCGGCGGAGGAGCTGGCGGTGGGCGTGCTGCGCGACAGGGTCGATGCGGCGCCGCCCGGCCGGCGCACCGATCACGGGGGGCGCGCCGCCGCGCGCCGCCGCATCGTGCAGCGCGCGCAGGAGGTGATCGTCGCGCGCCACGACGCGAACGTCGCCCTCGCCGATGTCGCCGCGAGCGCGGGGTGCTCTCCCTTCCACCTCGCGCGCCTCTTCCGCGAAGAGACCGGGCTCTCCCTTCGCCAGTACCGCGTCCGCGTGCGCCTCGCGCTCGCGATGCAACGCCTCGCCGATGGCGACGAGGACCTCGGCACCCTCGCCGTGGACCTCGGCTTCTCCCACCACAGCCACCTCACCGAGAGCTTCCGCCGCCACGTCGGCGCCTCGCCGAGCGCGGTGCGGAGGTGGTGCCGCTCCCCTACGCTTCCCGCTCCATCACGTACGGCGTGAGCGCGCGCGCTCGAGCCATCGGGGCCCTACGGCACCTCAGTACGGCACGAACCGCTTGAGCCGGAGAAACGGCTGCTCGAGCACGTGCCAGCTCACGAGCGCCGCGGCGGTGGTCGCGGCGAGGGCGATGATCCCGAAACCGAGCTGGCGCGCGAGCGCGGTGCCGCGCACGAGCGGGATGCGCGTGGGGCCGAGCCCGGCCGCCACGAGCAGCGCGATGATCGGCGGGTGCAGCACGTACATCGCGTAGCTGTACCGCCCGAAGAATCGCAGGGGGCGCGCCTGCCAGGCGGAGCGCACCGGGTCGCCGAGCCGCCGGCCGACGGCGGTACTGATGGCGAACGCGGCGAGGAGGAGCACCGCCGGATACCCCGCGAGCTGCATCTCCCAGCGCTCGGCCTCGAGCGCGTGCCGCACGGCGAACACGCCGGCGAGCGCCAGCACCGCGAACGGCGCCGCGACCGCCAGCGCGCGCCGCGCCGCCGGCCAGCGCCCCTCGTCGCGCGCCGCGATGGCGAGGAGCGCGCCCCCCGCGAGGCAGTCCATGCGCGTGGGGAGCAGCACGTAGATCGCGGCGCCCGGCGCCCCCGCGGCCACGAGCGCCACGCGGAGCAGCGACGCCGCCACGATCGCGCCGACGGCGATGCGCGCCAGCGTGCGCCGGCTCGACAGCGCGACCACCAGCGGCCACGCCAGGTAGAACTGCTCCTCCGACGACAGCGACCAGAGGTGCCCCGTGCCCGGCGGTATCGCGCTCCACCCGTGGAGCGCGACGAGCGCGTTCACCATGTAGCTCCAGTACCACCCCTGCCGCGCGTGCAGCAGCGGCCCCTGGTCGGCGCCGGTCCAGCCGAGCGCCGGCGCGATCCACAGCGCCGCGGCCACGAACGCGAAGTACAGCGGGAAGATGCGGAGCACGCGGCGCGCGTAGAAGCTCCGGAAATAGCGCGCCCCTCCCTTCGCGTCCAGCAGGATCCCGGTGATCAGGAACCCCGAGAGCACGAAGAAGAGGTCGACCCCTACCCAGCCCGATGTCGCGATGTCCCTCGCCGCCGCGTCGGCGACACCGGCGGTCGGAACCAGCCGTCCCACGTGATCCGCGATCACGAGGAGAATCGCCAGCCCGCGCACGCCGTCGAGGGCAGCGATGTGTCCCGAGGATCGCATCTACGGCCAACTACCCGGCATCCAACTGGACCGCGCGCGCCACCGGCTCGGCGCGCGCGGTCGTCGTTCACGACTCGTCGCCGGCTACGCTCGCATCATCCGCGCCGCGGCGGCCGAGGCTATTGACCGGTTCTGGAGGAATGCGCATCTTTATTGGTATAGTATGCGCATCTCGACCAGGGAGGGGCGATGACGAGTGGCGCCGGAAAGCGAGGAAAGAAAAGGGAGGTGAAGAAGCCCACGAATCTCTCGCTCGATCCCGACGCGGTGAAGCGGGGAGAGCGGTACAGCCACCGACACGGCACCAGCCTGTCTCGGCTGGTGAGCGGCTTCCTTCGCGCGCTTCCCCTCGAGGAATCGGGGCGGAAGCTGTCGCCGGCCGTCCAGCGGCTGCGTGGCGTCGCGGCGGGAGCACGGGCGGGGCGCGAGGACTACCTCGAGCATCTGCACCGGAAGTACGGGAAGGACTGAGACGTGTCCACGAATCCCGCCGGCGGCGCTCACGGGCCGCGGCACGCGCCGTCCGCGGCGCCGGTCACGACACCCACGGCGCCGTCGCCGCCCGCCATCCTGTTCGACACGAACGTGATCCTCGATGTGGTTCTCGATCGCGACCCGTGGGCGGACGAGGCGACCTTGCTCCTCGATGCCGCCGCGCGCGGGGTGGTTCGTGGATGGGTAGCGGGGCACACCATCACCACGGTGCACTACATCGTCGAGCGCGCGCGGGGGCGCGCACCCGCCGTGACCGCGGTCAGCGACCTTCTCCAGATCCTGGATGTCGTGGAGCTCGGGCGCGCCGACTTCCAGCGGGCGCTCGCCATGGGCATGAAGGACTACGAGGATGCCGTGCAGGCCGCCGCATGCCTGCGCGTGGGCGCGCGTTTCCTGGTCACGCGTAACGAGCGTGATTACAGGGGAGCTCCCGTGGAGCCGCGGTCAGCCGGGGAGGTGCTGGCGCTCGTGGAAGCAGCCCTCTGACCTCTTCACTGGCGCCACCCCCCGCTCACCCCCACCCGTCCCCGCTCCCGTCCAGCGCCCCGCGCACGCGCTCGAGCAGCTCGCGCGGCGTGAACGGCTTGTTCAGCAGGTTCGTCCCCGGCGCGAGCGCGCCGGCGTGCACGTTGCTGTCGCTGTACCCGGACATGAACAGCACCGGTATCCGCGCGCGCCCCTCGCACAGCCGCTCCGCCAGCTCGCGCCCGCTCATCGCCGGCATCACCACATCCGTCACGAGCAGGTCGATGTCCCGGCCGTGCGCCTCGGCGATGCCGAGCGCCTGCGCGCCATCGGCGGCGGCGAGCACGGTGTAGCCGCGCGCGGCGAGCGCGCGCGTGGCCACGGCGCGGATCGCCGGCTCGTCCTCCACGAGCAGGATCGTCTCCGTCCCCCCCGCCGCCGGGCGCGGCTCCGGCTCCGGCTGCGCCGCGGCGGCGGGCGCCAGCACGAGCGGGAGGTACACGTCCACGGTGGTCCCCGCGCCGGGGACGCTCGCGATCGACACGTACCCCCGGTTCTGCTTCACGATGCCGTACACGGTGGAGAGTCCGAGCCCCGTTCCCACCCCGGCGGGCTTGGTGGTGAAGAACGGCTCGAACACGCGCGCCAGCGTGGCGGCGTCCATCCCGCAGCCGCTGTCGCGCACGGAGATGTGGGCGTACGCCCCCGGCACCACCGCCGCGCCGCCGAAGCGCCGCGCGTCGGTGCTCGCCAGCGCCGCGCGCCGCGTGCGGAGCACGAGCTTCCCCTCGCCGGCCATCGCATCGCGCGCGTTCACCACCAGGTTGAGCACCACCTGCTCGAGCTGCCCCGGGTCGATGCGCACGTGCGCGCGGTTCGCGCCGAGCGTCAGCTCCTGCTGGATGCTCTCCGGCACCAGCCGCGCGAGCATCCGCTCCAGCCCCGCGAGCAGCGCGTCCACGTCCACCTCGCGCGGGCGGATCACCTGCCGGCGGCTGAACGCGAGCAGCTGCCCGGTGAGCGAGGTGGCGCGGTCGGCGGCACGGTCGATCTCCTCCACCTCCTCCAGCCGCGTGCCGCACTCCGGGCACCCCTCGCGCAGGAAGCCGGTGTTGCACTTGATGGCGGTGAGCAGGTTGTTGAAGTCGTGCGCCACGCCCCCCGCGAGCTGCCCCACCGCCTCCATCTTCTGCGCCTGCCGCAGCTCCGCCTCGAGCCGCGCCTGCTCGGTGATGTCGCGCGCGATGCCGAAGACGCCGACGATCTCCCCGTCCACGCGCACGGGGATGTTGGTGACGTCCACCTCGATGCGCCGGCCGGTGGCGTGGATGACGCTGCACCGGTAGTGCTGCGGGATTCCACCGATTGCGCGGGCGAAGTGCGACCGCGCCCCCTCCAGCTCGTCCGGGGCCACGACCATGGCGAACGACCGCCCCTGCATCTCCTCCGGCGTCCGCCCCGTGAGCACCTCCGCCGCGAGGTTGGCGCCGAGGAAGATCCCCTCGCGGTCCACGGAGAACACGGCATCGGGGTGGTTCTGGAAGAGCGAGCGGAAGCGCTCCTCGCTCACGCGCAGCTCGCGCTCGGCGGCGCGTCGCGCGGAGATGTCGCGCACGATCGCCTCCACGTGCCCGCCCCCCAGGCGCGTGACGCCGATCTCCACCGGCAGCTCCGCGCCGTCCGCGCGGCGCAGCATCCGCTCGGCGATGACCGGGTCGCCGTTCGCCGGCGCGCCCGGCTCGCCGCGGAGCAGGCACGTCACCTCCCCGTCGGCGAAGAGCGACGCCACCTCGCGCCCCACCAGCTCCTGCTGCTCGTAGCCGAGCGCGCGGTGGAGCGCGGTGTTGGCCATGTCGATCTCGTCGTCGGGGCCCACCACCATGAGCCCATCGGACGCGTGCTCCACGAGCTGGCGGTAGCGGCTCTCGCTCTCGCGCAGCGCCTGCTCCGAGCGCTGGAGCTCGCACCGCGCGCGCTCCGTGCGGGCGAGCGCGCGCGCCTCGGAGGCGGTGACGAGGAAGAGGACGATCGTGGCGGCGAGCCCGCCGATGAGCACCACGTGCACGATGCTCGCGTCCCCCGAGTCGAAGAACGCGGGGAGCGCGGTCACGGCGATCGTCCACCGCCGCCTGGCCACGGGGAGGGGGAGCTCGACGTCGAAGGCGCCGGGGGCGTCGGGGGGCGCGGCGCCCTCGTGCGAGTCGTACAGCAGCGCGCCGGTGTCGGGGACCGGGGCGGAGTAGATGCGTACCGCCACCTGCTCGGGGGGGCCGCCGGCGTCGCTCCCGGCGGCGCTGGCGTGGAAGAGCGCGTGAAAGAGATCGCCGGCGCGGAAGGGGGCGTACACGAAGCCGCGCAGCGCGTCGCGCCTGGCGGCGACCGTGGCCGGCGTGACGCCCCCCGCGTACACCGGCACGTAGATGAGGAAGCCCGGCTGCTTGTGCGCGTCGATCTCCTGCACCAGCGTCACCCGCCCCGAGGCGGCGGAGAGCCCCGTGTCGCGGGCGCGCTCCATGGCGCGCCGGCGGGTGGCGTTGGTGAACATGTCGTAGCCGATCGCCGCGCGATTGCGCCGGTTCAGCGGCTGGAGGTAGACGATCGTGTGGTACTCGTCGCGCGGTCCGTCCGGCCACACGTGGAAGCCGGGATCGCCGTCGGCGCGCCGCGCGGCGACGAGCGAGTCCAGCGCCCCGGGTTGGAGGCGCATGCTGTAGCCCACGCCGAGGATCCCGGGGTAGCGGTGCTCGAGGCGGAGCGAGGAGACGAAGCGCTGGAACTCCGAGTGGGTGAGCTTCGGGCGCGTGCCCACGAGCGCGCTGCCGGCGTCGAGCACGGTGGTGTACGCCTCCAGCCGCTCGCGCGCCACCGCCTGGAGGTGCTCGGCCGTGCTCTGGAAGCGCACGCGGTCGGTGGCGCGCACCGCGAGACTGGTGATGTGCGTGGCGAGCGCGGTGAGGGCGAAGGAGACCGCGAGCACCGCGACCGGGCGCCACGCGAGGCGGGAGGGGAGAGGGCGGGGGAGGAGACGGCGGAGCGCGGAGAGCGGCGTCACGTGTGCGGCGCGTTCGGGAGATCGTGGAGCGGCGGGCGCGGGCGCGGGATGGCTCCGGGGCGCGGGCGGAGGCGGCGCTCTACCCGCGACCCGAATCATCTGTCGTTCGGATGACGCGGCAGTCCTTACTAGGTCGCGGAGATTGTGAATCTCTCATGTAGGAGCGATAGTGTGGCGCTCGCCAGGTGGTGCCTGCGACCGACCGGGAGGCGTCATGGCCGACGAGAGCGGAGCCGCGAGTGCGGTGAAGGACGCGAAGGGAGTGGTCGAGGAGTTCGTCGGGGTGCTGGTGCTCCTCGACATCGTGCTCGGCGGGCTCGCGCTGTACTGGGTGCGCCTCGCCTTCCCCGACGTCGGCGCGCAGCTCCCCGGCACGGGCTACGACGTGGTGGACGTCGCCCTCCTCGCCTGCGCGGCGGCGATCGTGGGGAAGATGGTGTCGCTCGTCGCGAGCGCCGTGGGCGCGGTGGTGCTGATGCGCGCGGCGGCGACGCACGACGGACCGTTCGCCGCTGTGAGCCGAGCGCTCATCGACTACCGCACCGCCGCCGAGGGGAGCTCGGCGAACACCGCCGAGCTGGAAGCGTGGGGGAAGGACGCGAGCTGGCGCGCGCACTGGAAGGAGCTACTCGGCGACGCGGTGGCGCATCTTTCGAATGCGTCGCCCGACGCGGCCGCGCGGCTGGAGCGCGAGCGCGCGAGCGCGGCGCTCACGTACGGCGTCTCGGTGCTCGTGGCGCTGTTCGGCGCGCAGCTCGCGCTGCGCACGCGGCCGTGGGTGGGCGCGGTGGCGCTGGCCGCGGTGCTCCTGCTGCTCTACTCCGGGCGCGTGCGCCAGCGCGGCTACCTGCGCCAGCTCGCGGCGGAGCTGGAGGGGGCGGCCACCGCCATCACGGCCCGGCGCCAGGGAGATGGCGCCGGAGACACCAGGGCGCCGAAGCCCGTCACCGGCGGGGGAGTGTGACATGCGCATCGTCGTGGTGACCGAGGAGCACCGGGAGCGCGTCCCCGTGCGGCACGTGACGCGGCTGCTGAGCGGGCTGCTCACCGTGTACGCCGGCGTGGTGATCGCCGCGGAGCCGGAGCGGGGGGAGGAGGTGATCGCGAGCCTGATCGCCGGCGCGCGGGAGGTGGAAGGAGGTCTCGCGGCCGATCGCGGCGGAGGCTACGGCCTCGATCTATACCCCGGCCCGGGGGGCGAGCGCCCCCGCGTGGACGAGGCGCTGATGCGGGCGCTCGAGCTGGCGGGCGCCGCGCTGCTTCAGGGGGACGCGTGGCACCCCGCGAGCCCTCGGCTCGAGTCGCTCGTGAGCGGGAGCCTGGAGCGCCGATGGACAGAGGGCGACTCGCTCGAAGTCGGGCGGCTCGCGACCGGGAGCGTGTACACCGACATCGAGATCGCGCGCGACCTCGAGCGGGTGCGGGAGCGGTTCGCGCACATCATCCGGAAGGTGGGGAGCCTGCTCCCGTGGCGCGGGAGCGAGCGGGTGCGCGAGGTGCGGGACGCGGTACGCGACGTGGTGGAGCCCGGGCCGCGCGCGCTCGCTGGCGCGGGGGTGATCGGCGTGGGGGTGCAGCAGGTGGCGGCGGCGGCGGAGGGGCTGGGCGGGACGGGGGTGGCGGTGGAGTGACGGTGCCGGCGTCCCCCCGCCCGCACTACACCGCCCGGATCTGGATGTCCGTGAGCGCCACCCGCGCCAGAATCTTCCCCGAGCCCGGGACCTTCGACCAGAGCGCCGGGATGTACACCTGCGTGACGTACGGCGGCGGGACCCAGAGGGGGAGATCGTCGTTGGGGTTCGGGTCGGCGCGCATGTCCTGGATCGTGCCCGGTCCCACGAAGGCCGCGAGGGGCTGGGCGAGCGTGGCGCACACCACGCGGTCGCACGACGCGCCCCACTGCTTCGCGATGGCGCCGAACAGCCGCCACAGGTCGCTCAGCTCCGTCCCCGACATGCGCGAGCGCCGCACGATCTCCTCGTAGTCGGCCTCCCTGATCCACCAGGGGGAGGTGATCATGTCGTCCTGCGACTTGGCGGCGCCGTTCACGCGGGTGCTCGCGATCCGATAGATGCGGTCGCCGGGGGGGAGCACCACCTCCGAGCGCACGATCATGCCGCGCTTGGGGCGCTTGTAGTCGGGGAGGGAGTGATTCACTCCGAGCATGATCACCTCGAGGCGGGTTCGGGGCCGACACGGTGCGGGGCGCGCGCGGCGCGCCCCGCGCGGCTGCCTGGTACACTCGTTGGACGCGCGCTTCGCCCCTTCCGTCTCATTGCTAGTCAGGGGGGGCGAACGGTAGAATTTGCCGACCATTCACCCGGAGCGCGACATGCCGTCGGACTGGACGCGATCGATGTACCGTGTGCTGGCAGTCGTCGTTCTGATTCTCGCTACCGTCGCTCGATCGGACGCGCAGGCCACGGGCTTGCGCTTCGCGTCGGCGGCGGAGCTGCAAGGCGTCCCGCTGGCGTCCACTCCGTACTCGGGCGCCTCGCTCCCACCGAGGGTCGACCTCTCGGCGGATTTCCCGGTTCCCGGGCAGCAGGGACACCAGAACTCCTGCGTGGCCTGGGCCGTCGCGTACGCACTGAAGACGTACGATCTCGAGGTGCGAACGCATGCCCCGCTCGAGCGACCCGATGGCCTCCCCGATCTGACGCGGCACTTCAGTCCAGCGTTCGTCTACAATCAGATCAACCACGGGCACGACGGCGGCTCCTCGTACATCGACGCGCTCAGGCTCCTTCACGATGAGGGAGCTGCCCCGTGGACCGACATGCCGTACTCGGAAGCGGATTTCCTCTCGCAGCCGTCCGCCGCCGCGCGAGCCGCCGCGGCCCGCTTCCGCATCGACTTCTGGCGACAGGTGAACGTGCAGGACCAGGTGGAGGTGAAGGCCCAGCTCAACGCCGGGTTTCCCGTGCTCATCGGGGCCGTGGTGGACGCCGGCCTGCCGAACCTGGGGGCCCCGTTCGTCTGGGACCAGCACGCGGGACCACCACTGGGCGGGCACGCCATGGTCGTCGTCGGCTACGACGATGGCCGGAACGCATTCCGCGTGATCAACTCCTGGGGGCCCGCGTGGGGAGACCACGGGTACTTCTGGATCGACTACCAGTTCTTCCCGCAGGTGGTGCGCGAGGGGTACGTCGTGTCGGACGCCGTCCCCGCGCCCGGCCCGGTGACTCCGGCTCCCACCCCGGCACCACAGCCGCCCGTCGCGAGCGCCACCTTCGCGATCACGAACGTCAACCACAACCTGCCATCGAGCTTCGGGCCGGCCATGCGCTTCGACGGCATGCTGAACGTGCCGCCAGGCTCGGTGGGCAACGTGCAGGTGGTGATCCAGGTGTACCTGGATGCGGGCAATGGTACCAAGGGAGCGCCGGTCGGGAGCCTGAATCCGCAGTTCGCCCTTCCGCAGGGCCTCGTGGCCACGGGCACACCGCCGATTCCGCTGTCACCCAATGGGCTACAGACTCCCTGGTTCGCATTGCTCCCGTACTTCGCGCTCAACGTGCCGCGTGGTGGTCCCTACCATCCGATCCAGACCAACCTCGTCGCCGAGCCCGTGCTGTACATCGACAATTTCGGGGTGAAGAGCGGCGGGTTGATACCGTTCTTCGTGCGGCTGTGATCACTCCCGTTCGCGGGCACGGACAGGCGAGTGGGGCCGCGCGGATCTCCGGTCAGTAGCTCAGTTCGAAGCGCACGGCCGGCGTGACGGTGTCCACTCCGCCGTCCCCGGGCAGGCAGATGATCGACGGTAACGTCACGTCGATCCCGTTGCCCCTGAAGGTGCCGTACACGCCGCTGTCGCGGCCCTCGGCGTCGAGCACGACCACCCGGTCATCGCGGACAGCGAACCGGAAGCGCCTCTCGTAGCGGCTGCCGTAGCTCGTGACACTACGGTACACCGTCCTCGCGACCGCCGAGTCGCCGCCGATGGTGGCGAAGGTCATCGAGTCGATCACCCCGTAGTTAACGCTGTTCTGGGGGCAGATCGACGTGGGGAGCGGGCGGCCGTCGAGGTAGGTGCCCACGTAGAGATGGACCAGCGGGTGGTCGGCGGTGGGCGGGTGATCGCAGGCGGTGAGGGCGAGCGCG
>CAMLEQ010000074.1 GCA_946479015.1 uncultured Gemmatimonadota bacterium
CCACGAGCGTGATGAGCGCGAGGGTGAGCACGAACCCGGCGCCGGGCACCGGGAGTCCGAGCCAGCGGTCCAGCCGCTCGAACACCGCCCAGCACACGTACAGGGTGAGCGCCACCGGCGCCGAGACGACGAGACCGCGAAGGAAGTAGCGGGCGAGGGCGCGCATGGGACGGCTCGGGACTCGGGAATCGGGACTCGGGAATCGACCCGCTCCGTCCCGGTCGGCTCGGAGCGGGCCTCGGCCGGCAGCGCGCCAGCGGGGGCATGACGATTGCCCGCTGGCCGGGGGGGGCGAGCTGCGTTCCCGGAACTTGAAGCGGAGCCATGCGCATGGGTAGTCGAGGATCGCCGGCCGATGGCACGGGGGCACGCCGGAAGACCGCACGGCGGAAGGACGCACGCCCGGCCGGGCGAGCAACGACGCGCCGGCGGTCCGCCGCGGACGGGCCATCCCCCGCCGCGCCGAGCCCGGTGTCCTGGACGGGATCCGCGGCGGACTTCATCCCGCCGCGCCCCACGCTCCCGCGCCTGCGCGAAGCGGCGGCGCGCTGCCACGGCTGCGACCTGTGGGCGGTCGGCACGCAGACCGTGTTCGGCGAGGGGCCGGCCGACGCGCGGATGATGTTCGTGGGCGAGCAGCCGGGCGATCAGGAGGACCGCGAGGGGCGTCCCTTCGTGGGGCCGTCAGGGCGGCTACTCGACGCCGCGCTCGAGGAGGCGGGGATCGAGCGCTCGGCGGTGTACGTCACCAACGCGGTGAAGCACTTCAAGTGGGAGCGCGGCGAGCGCGGGAAGCGGCGCATTCACAAGAAGCCGAACGACCTGGAGATCCGCGCGTGCCATCCGTGGCTCGATGCGGAGATCGCGGTCGTGCGGCCGCGCGTGATCGTCTGCCTCGGCGCCACCGCCGCGCAGGCGCTGCTCGGAAAGCAGTTCCGTGTGACGCGGGAGCGCGGCAAGGCGATCCCCACCGACTTCGCCGAGGCGGTGATCGCCACCGTGCACCCCTCCGCCGTGCTGCGCGCGCCGCCGGAGCGGCGCGCGCAGGCGGAGCGCGAGTTCCGGCGCGACATCCGTGCGGCCGCGGCACTGCTCAGCGCACCCGCAGCACGTACATCCGCGCGCCGGGGAAGGTGACGGCGCCGCCGTCGGGCGCCAGCTCGCCGATCACCCGCGCGCCCCCCGCATCGACGCCGACCTCGAAGTACACCGCCGCCGCCGACGCCACGATGCGCGTCGTCGGCGCCGCGCTGCCGAGCGCGATGGGCTGGAGCGGGAACACGCCGTTGTTCACCGCCGCCTCCACCTCGCGCAGCTTCCAGCTCGAGTACGTGTCCAGCGAGGCGAGTCCGGAGATCCCGCCGTCGTCCGCGTAGTTCGCCACGAGCCAACCGGCCATGAGCGTGTCGAACGGCGCGCCGGTGCGCGCGAGCAGGTTGTCCACGCTCGTGTCCGGGCCCGCCACCAGCGCGCGCGTGAACGCCGCCACGTTGCCGCCGGAGAAGTGATCCGCGCTCCAGCGGAGCAGCGACCACGCGGCGCCGCGCACCCGGAGCGAGCTGTCCGCGTGCACGCTCGTGGCGCCGATCGTCCCGGTATCGGCGAGGAAGTCGCGGAGCCGGACGATGTTGTTGCCGAAGAACGCGTTGAAGTCCGCGAAGTTGTTCTGCGCGTCCGCCACATCGGCGATGCCCAGCTCGCGCGTGTCGCCGAATCCGTGCTCGTCGCGCCCCACGAGCTCCTCCGCGAAGTGCGACAGCGCCTCGTTCAGCCACACCGACTCGCCCGGCACGTTCTCGGCGATGCGCGTGCCCTCGTTGATCATGTGCTGAAACTCGTGCGCGATCGTGCCGCGGGTGTCCTGCCGCACCGAGCTCGCGCTGCGCGCGTCGCTGAACTTGCCTTGTGGGTCGGGGACGAGGAGGTAGAACAGCTCCCCCTGGTTGCTCTCCGCGCACTGGCTGGGCGGGAAGAGATCGCCGCCGAAGAAGAAGCCCTGGAGCACGCCGTTCGCGCCGCGCGTCGTGGCGGCGTTCACCTTCGGCGTGAACAGCAGGTACACGTGGTCGTTCCCATCGATGTCCGACGGGCTCCCGAAGTGCACCGTGTCCGCCGGGTAGATGGCGTCGTCGAACTCCTGGACGATGGCGGAGAAATCGGATGAGGTGAAGCCGCCCGACGGGGCGGCGGTGTCCTGCACGATGATCCCGTGCCGGCCGATGGCCTTCACCACGGACTTCACGGTGCTGAACGTGGTGCACGCGTTGTCCGCGTTCGGGTCGGGCACCTTGAAGGAGAGCGTGTCGCCGAGCGCGGGGAGGGTGGCCGCGCTCGTGGCGGCCCGCACCGATGCCTCGATGCGCGCCCCGGCGGGGCGGCCGAGCGGGAGCACGCGACGCTCCATGGCGCGGATGCGCCCCTCCGGGTCGTCGCGCACGGCGAGCGCGGCGAGCGCAGCGGCGGCGCCGAGAGCGCCGACGGGACGAGCGCCCGCGCCGGTGAGCCGGCTCGCGTGCACCGCCGCGGAGAGCGAGGCGGCGGAGTCGGCCATCACGAACCGCCCCGTGTCATCCGGGGTGGGGTCGGCGTTCGCCGCGACCACCACGTACGTGGCCGCGCCGCCGTCGGGCGCGGAGAGCGACACGCACGAGAGCGAGGCGGCGTCGCCGAGCACGCGCACGTGCCCCACCGCCAGCGACACCTCCTGCGGCGATGCGCCGCCGGGGCACGGGGACACGGGGCCGCCGTTGCCCGTGGCATCCGTGGAGTTGCACGCGGCCAGCAGCGCGATCGCGCCGGCGCCGGCGATCCGCAGCGCGCGGCTCATGGTCTCCCCCCCAGCGCCGGCGGCGCGAGCGGGCGGCGGGACGAGAGCATCTTGGTGGCGTCGTCGTAGTCGGGCATGAGCACCTCGAGTCCTCCCTCCGGTGTGGTGCGCGAGTACCCGGCCACCAACTGCACCAGGTAATGGTCGATGTCGAAGTCGAACGTGTCGCTCGAGTCCGCGTCGATGATCTGCAGGTCCGCGTCGAGCATGACGAGCTTCCCGAATCGGAGCGTGCCGCCCCGGTAGTACATGTAGTGCGCCGCGGCGCCGTTCGGCGGTGTCAGGGCGCCGGTCGGCGCCGCGCGCGCCGCGCTGCTGTCACCGAAGATCTGCACGATCCGGTTCCCGGCCACGCGCACGCCCGTCACGTGCCCCTCGATCGTCGGCGGCGGCACGATGCTGTCCGGCGAGAGAAAGAGGTCGTTCCCCTTCACCGACACCCCCTTTGCCTTGCTCAGGTCGAGCAGCTTCTCGAGCGTGAGGTGCAGCGCCCGCATGAGGCCGGCGCCGTCCACGTCGAAGATGCGCGTGGCCACCGGGTGGATCCGCAGGTGGCCGTCCGGCGTGACGGACAGATCCGCGGTGATCTCGAACGGGATGTCCACCACCTTGTGCAGTATTCCCTTCTGCACGATCCGGTTCCCGGTGGTGGTCACGCTGAGGTGCCGCAGCGGCGCGCCCGGGTAGCCGAACACGTACCGGTTGAGCAGCAGGGTCATGTTCTCGGCGGTGAGCGACACCACGGCGTCGTCGAGGTGGATCGCGAAGCTCTTCTTGTCGTCGAAGAAGATGGGGGAGCCGGGGCGCAGGGGGCGCATCGTCCCCTTCAGGTACGCGATGTCCAGCACGAGCTGGTCGTCGAGGTGGAATCCGACATCGCGCATGTAGACGTGCGTGGTGCCGCTCGGCGCCGTGCCCTGCCAGGGCGGCGCCGGGGCCGGAGCGGGGGCGGCCGCGGCGATGCCCGCCGATGGAGATCGCCCCGCGCCGAGCGCCAGCCCGGCCGCGAGCGCGACCCCCCCCATCGAGACCGCCAGCCATCCGCCACGCGCCTCCGCATGCATGCACGTCCCCCGTTCGCTCCCTCCCGGCGGCCTGCACGGAACGTGCTCGGGCGCGCCGCGCCGGGCCAGCGCGGCGACGATGACCCCGGCGCCGCGATCCGACGATGGTTAGATTCCCGCGATGCACCGCAAGGCCATCAACCATCTCCGGCGGGTGGACCCCACGATGGCGCGGGTGATCGCGCGCGTGGGGCCCTGCCGGTTCGACGCCCGCGCCGACGGGACGCACTTCGATGCCGTGGTGCGCTCCATCGTCTATCAGCAGCTCTCCGGCAGCGCGGCGTTCACCATCCATTCGCGCCTGCTCGCCCTCTTCGATGGCGCCATGGCGGAGCCCCGGCGTCTGCTCGAGACGCCGGACGAGACGCTCCGTGCCGTGGGGCTCTCGCGCCAGAAGATCGCGTACATGAAGGACCTCGCCGCACGCGTCCAGAGCGGCGAGGTGCCCATCCACGCGCTGCACGAGCTCGAGGATGCGGCGGTGGTGGACGCGCTCACGCGCGTGAAGGGGGTGGGGAAGTGGACCGCGCAGATGTTCCTCATGTTCCGCCTCGGGCGCCCGGATGTGCTCCCCGAGCTGGACCTCGGCATCCGCAAGGCGATCCAGCGCGCGTACCGCACGCGTGGGCTCCCGTCCGCCGCGCGCGTGCTGCGCATCGGCGCCCCGTGGGCCCCTTACCGCACCATCGCGAGCTGGTACCTCTGGCGCAGCCTGGAGGTGGATGGCGTCTCCGCGACCCCGGCGGCGAAGCGGCAGGGAGGAGGAACGCGTGCACGCCGCGCCGGGCGCTGAGGCGGGCGCGCTCCGCCTGTTCGCCGTCTGCGCGCCGGGGCTCGAGCACTTCGTCGCCGCCGAGCTGCGCGCGCTGGGCGCCGCCCCCGAGGAGACGGAGCCGGGCGGCGTCTCGTTCGCCGGCGATGCCGAGCTGCTCTACCGCGCGAACCTGTGGCTGCGCACCGCCGGCCGCGTGATCGCCCGCCTCGCCGAATTCCGCGCGCGCGCCTTCGGCGAGCTGGAGCGCCGCGCGACGCAGCAGCCATGGGAGCGGTTCCTCTCCCCGGGGCGTCCGGTGCGGCTGCGCGTGACGTGCCGCAAGTCGCGCCTCTATCACTCCGACGCGGTCGCCGAGCGCGTGGCCACCGCCATCCGCGCGCGCATGGGGAGCGCGCTCGGCGTCGAGGTGGCAGGCGGAGAGGAGGACGACGGCGAGAACGCGCAACTGGTGATCGTGCGTCTGTTGCGCGACCAGTGCACGCTGAGCGTGGATGCGTCCGGCGCGCTCCTGCACCAGCGCGGCTACCGCCTCGCCACCGCGAAAGCGCCGCTGCGTGAGACGCTCGCCGCCGCCCTGCTCGCCGCCAGCGGCTGGGACCCGGCCGCGCCGCTCGTGGATCCGCTGTGCGGCTCGGGGACGATCGCCATCGAGGGAGCGCTCCTCGCGCGGCGCATCGCTCCGGGGCTCGCGCGCCGCTTCGCGTTCATGACGTGGCCCGGCTTCGACGCCGCGTGCTGGGAGCGGCTCGTGGACGAGGCGAGAGCGCGCATCCTGCCGTGCGCCCCCGCTCCCATCGTCGCCTCCGACCGCGATGCGGGGGCGATCGAGGCCGCCGCCGCCAACGCCGCGCGCGCCGGCGTCGCCGGTGACATCGCGCTCTCCCGGCGCGCGCTCTCGGCGATGGAGCCGCCCGCGGCGGAGCACGGATGGATCGTCACCAATCCCCCGTACGGCGTGCGCGTGGGGGAGCCGGGCGCGCTCCGCGACCTGTACGCGCAGCTCGGCAACGTGGTCCGCCGCCTCCGGCCGGGGTGGACCGTCGCGCTCCTCTCCCCCGACCCGCGCCTGGATTCGCGCGTCGGCGTCCGCTTCGAGACGGTGACGACCACGCGCAACGGCGGCCTCGCCGTGCGGATGATCGTCGGGCGCGCCTGACGCGCCCCCGGCCGCGCTCGATCGTCAGGCGCCCGCGTCCGGCGGCAGGTGCCGCCGCAGGAGATGGCCGGCGAAGCGCAGGAGCAGCCCCTCCACGATGAACCGCCCGCCGCGCACGAGCAGCGTGATCGCCGCGAACTCCGCCACCGGCATCCCGAACGCGCCGGCCACCACCGCCGCCGCCTTCGACGACAGGAGCGGGAGCGAGGCGACCGCCACGAACCAGCGCGCGTTCGCCGCGAACAGCCCCTCGATCTGCGCGAGCCGCTCCGGCGTCACCCCGAGCCAGTGGAGCACGGGCATGCCGATGCTCGGGAACGCCAGCGCGCCGATCCCGTAGCCGGCCAGGGCGCCGAGCACCGAGCCGGCCACGGTCCAGAGCGAGAGCCGGATCGCCCGCTTCGGGTCGGCGACGGCGAGCGGGATGAGCACCGCATCGCTCGGCCCGGGCACCACGGAGCTCTGGAGCAGCGACCAGGTGATCGCCGCCGCGCCCGACCACCCCGATTCCGCCCACCGGGTGAGCGTGTTCAGCAGCGGGGCCACCAGGCGGATCGGGCGCTTCGGGCGCCCGGGGGGCGATGCGGAAGGAACGGGGGCGGGCGTGGGCTCGCTCATGCGCCGCAAACTGCGGAGTGAGCGGGCCGGCGGGTAGTGGCCGCCGCGTTCGCCGCGCGCCACGCTGGCGCGATGCGGAACCCCGTTCTACACTATGGCCATCGCGGCCCCGAGCGTCGGGGCCCCCCACCCGCGACCCTCCATGCCCCGTCGATCATCCTTCGCGCGTGCCGTGCTGAGCGCGCTCCTTCCGCTCGCGCTCGCCGCTCCTCCCGCCGCCGGACAGATCTTCCGACCGGGGATCCGCCCCACCACCACGCAGAGCACCGTCTACCTCGGCATCTCCGGTGCGGCGGCGGTGCCGCAGGGGCAGTTCAAGTCGTACGTCGGCACCGGCTGGGGGGTGCAGAGCGGACTCCTCGTCCGCCTCGATCCGTCGGGCGTGCTCGGCCTCCGCGTCGATGCCGGATTCATCAACTATGGCAACGAGAAGAAGCGCGCGTGCATCAGCACCACCATCGGCTGCCGCATCGAGGTGGACGTCCACACGCGGAACAACATCGCCATCTTCGGCATCGGGCCGCAGCTCATGCTTCCCACCGGCACGCTGCGCCCGTACCTCACCGGCACCGTGGGGCTCGCGTACTTCTTCACGCAGTCGTCGCTGAGCGGCATCAGCGACAACCAGGACTTCGCGAACACCACGAACTTCGACGACGCCACCTTCGCGTGGACCGGCGGCGGCGGCGTGTACATCCCGCTGCGGCGCAAGGGGAAGCCGATCTCCCTCGATCTCGGCGTGCGCTATCACGGGAACGGCGAGGCGCGCTACCTGCGCGAGGGGAGCATCGTGGACAACCCCGATGGCTCGATCACGTACACGCCCATCCGCAGCCAGACCAACCTGCTGATCTTCTCCGTCGGCGCCACCTTCGGGCTCTGAGCGGCGCGGCCGGGCGCCGCGCCGCCGGGCTCACGGCGCTCCTTCGTGCAGCGCCCCCATCCGGCGCAGCTCCGGCCACGCCCACGCGACGCCGGCGACGACGAGGATGGTGAGGATCCCGCCGCCCACCACCGAGACCACCGGGCCGAAGATCGCCGCCGTGAGCCCGGACTCGAACCCGCCGAGCTCGTTCGACGTGTCGATGAACACGCCGTTCACCGCCGACACGCGCCCGCGCATGGCGTCGGGGGTGCGCACCTGCACCAGCGTCCCGCGCACGACGACGCTGATGTTGTCGAGCGCGCCGAGCACGAACAGCATGACCATGGACAGCGTGAACGAGCGGGAGAGCCCGAACACGATCGTGGCCGCGCCGAATCCCGACACCGCGAGCAGCAGGCTGCGCCCGGCGCGGCGCATCGGCGCGCGGTGAGTGAGGGCCACGGCCATCGCCAGCGCGCCCACGCTCGGCGCGGCGCGCAGCCAGCCGAAGCCCACGGGGCCCACGTGGAGGATGTCCTTCGCGAACACCGGGAGGAGCGTGGTGGCGCCGCCGAACAGCACGGCGAACAGGTCGAGGGTGAGCGCCGCGAGGATCACCTTGGAGCGCCACACGAACCCGAGTCCGGCCGCGAGCGTGCGCACCGTCACCTCCTCGCGCGGCCGCGTCGCCTGCCGCGCGCGCAGGAGGGCGATGCACGCGACGCACGCCAGCACGAGCCCGGCCGCGATCACGTACGCCGGCCCCGCCTCGTGCCGGAGCCCGATCACCGCGCCGCCGAGCGCCGGTCCCACCACCGCCGCCACCTGGAAGGCGCTGCTGTTCCACGTCACCGCGTTCGGGAAGTCGGCGAGCGGCACGAGCAGCGGCAGGAGCGCGGATGCCGCCGGTCGCGCGAACGCCAGCGCCACGCCGCCGGCGAGCAGGCACACGTAGATGAGCGGGACCGGCCCGCGCGCGAACGACAGCCACGCCAGCGCGAGCGCGCACGCCATGAACGCGCCCTGCGCGGCGATCACGATCCGCCGCCGGTCGTAGCGGTCGGCGGTGTGCCCGGCGGGGAGCGCGAGCACGATGCTCGGCACCACGAGCACGAGTCCCACGATGCCGAGCGCCAGCGCCGAGTGCGTGCGCTCGTACAGCTCCCACCCGATGGAGACGTCGAGCATCTGCTCGGCGACCGTGAACAGCGCTCGCCCGGCGAGAAAGAGGCGGTAGTCGCGGTGCCGCAGCGCGGCGTACGGATCGTGAAGTCGAGTCACCGGCGGAGTGGTCCGCCGGGCTCGACCGGGTTGGTGTTCGACATGGGCAGGGGAAGATAATCGCGCCGGACGCGCCCGCTCAGCGGCTCCCCTGGTAGGTGATGCGCCAGATCCGTCCCCCCTTGTCGTCCGTCACGAACAGCGCGCCGTCGGGCGCCACGGCGAGCCCCACCGGGCGATGCGCCGCCCCGCTCGGGCTCTTCGTCGCTCCGGCGAAGCCGTCGGCGAACGGCTCGTACTGACCGGAGGGCCTGCCATCGCGCATGGGGACGAACACCACGCTGTACCCCGCCTGCGGCTCCGGCGCGCGGTTCCACGAGCCGTGGAAGGCGATGAACACGCCGCCGCGGTAGCGCGCGGGGAACATCTCCCCCGTGTAGAAGAGCGCGGACATCGGCGCCCAGTGTCCGGGGAACACCGTCAGCGGCTCCTTCTTCTGCGCGCAGCGCCCCACCGTGTGTCCGTCGCCGCCGTACTCGGGGGCGAGCACCAGCCGCTTCGCCGTGCGGTCGTAATAGCAGTACGGCCAGCCGAAGTCGTCCCCCTGCCGCACCTGCACCAGCTCCTCCGCGGGGTTCTCCGCGCCGTGCTGCGCGTCGAAGGACTTCGGCCAGTTCTGGAAGAGCTGATCGCGCCCGTGCTGCGTGGCGTAGAGCGCGCCGTTGGCGGGGTTCACCACGAGCCCCATCGCGTTGCGGATCCCGGTGGCGAACCGGGTGCCGGTGCGCTGCGTCTGCCCGGCGCGCGCGGCGTCGAACTTCCAGATCCCGGCGCGCGTCTCGAGCTCGGTGCATGGATCGTGGCCGGGGGAGCCGGTGACGCGATCCTTCACCTGGCACGAGTTCGTGGCCGAGCCCACGTTCAGGTACAGCGCGCCCGAGCCGTCGAGCGCGAAGTTGCGCGCCTCGTGCCCGCCGGTGGGGAGGTCGACGACGATCGCCTCCGCGTCCCCCGACGGCACGAGGCTCCCCGCGGGGAGCGGATAGCGCACGATCCGCGTGCGGGCGTCGGCGTACAGATAGCCGCCGCCGAGCGCGATCCCGGTGCCTCCCGCCTCGCCGAACGAGGCGGAGGTGTCGGCGCGGCCGTCGTGATCCGTGTCGCGCAGCGCGAGGATCCCGCCGCGCGCGCCCGCGCCGCCGCGCTTCGCGGAGATGAGCTGCACGAACACATCACCGTTCGGGGCGATGGCGACGTGGCGCGCGCCGCCCACGGAGTCGGCGAAGATCGTGGCGCAGAAGCCGTCGGGGAGCCGCAGCCCTCCATCGTCGCGCGCGCACCCGGCGAGCGTCCCGCTCGCGGTGCTGGTGGTGCCCCCGGCGTCCGCCGCCGGCTTCTCCCCTCTCCCACATGCCGCCAGCGCGCCCCCGATCGCCAGCACGAGCGCGCCCAGACGCACGGTCTCACGGATCATCGTCGCTCCCTCCCGCTCGGTGGGGTGGTCCGGCCGGCGCCCCCCGGCGCTGGCCTTCGGTACGCGAGGAAATATATTCGGCGGTCGACCCCGGTCGCGGCCGCCGCCGGGGCGCCCTCATCTCGCCACGCGCATGACCTCATCGCAGCTTGCCAGCCGGGATGCACGCCTGGACGCGACGTCCACGCGCGTGCCGCTGCCTGGCGACGCCGTCGCCGAGCTGCTCGAGGGACTCCCCGACGCCATGGTCGTGGTGGATCGCGACTGGTGCATCACGCACGCCAATCGTCAGGCGAGCGTCCTCTTCGCGCGCGCCCGCGAGGCGCTGGTGGGACGCCCGCGTGCCCACTCGCTCTTCGGCGCGCTCGGCGCGGGGGCGTGGGAGCGGCTGCACGACGCGATGAGCACGCGGACGCCGGTGGAGCTCGAGGTGCTCGCGGCGCCGCCGGAGCGGTGGCTGGAGGTGTGCGCCACCCCGTTCCGCGACGGACTGCTGGTGCGCATGCGCGACGTGAGCGCGTACCGGCGGGCGGATGCCGAGCGGCAGCGGCTGCTCGAGCTGTCGCGCCGGACCGCCGCGCAGGCGATGCTCCTCCAGCGGCTCACCGCCGCGCTCTCGTCGGCGCTCAGCGCGCGCGAGGTGAGCGCGGTGGTGCTGGAGCAGGCGCTCCCCGCGCTCGGCGCCACCGCCGGCGACGTGGGACTGCTGAGCGACGACGGGTCGGAGTTCCACGTCCTCTGCTGGATGGGGTATCCGGAGGAGGCGGTGCGCCCGTGGATGCGCTACCCGGTGGACGCGGGGACGCCGGGGGGCGACATCGTGCGCACGGGGCAGCCGGTGTTCCTCGCGTCGATCGACGAGTGGGCGCGACGCTACCCGCGCGTGGCGCCGATCCTCGCCGCCGTCGGCCTCTCCGCCTACGCCGGCGTGCCGCTCGAGTTCGAGGGGCGGGTGCTCGGCACGGTGAGCTTCAACTTCCCCGACGAGCGCGCCTTCGCCGATGACGAGCGCGCGCTGCTCGTGGCGTTCGGGCACCAGTGCGCGCAGGCGCTGGAGCGCGCCCGGCTGTTCGAGGCGGAGCAGCGCGCGCGCGCCGAGGCGGAGCGCGCGAACCAGGCGAAGAGCGACTTTCTCGCGGTGATGAGCCACGAGCTGCGCACGCCGCTCACCGCCATCCTCGGCTACGAGGAGCTGCTCGCCGATGGCGTCTCCGGCCCCGTCACCGAGCCGCAGCGCCAGCAGCTCGACCGCATCCGCGTGAGCGCGATGCACCTGCTCCAGCTCATCGAGGAGCTGCTGGCGTACACGCGGCTCGAGGCGCGGCGCGAGACGGCGCACCTGGCGGCGGTGCCGCTCGCGGCGGTGTTCGACGAGGCGCTCACGCTCGTGGCGCCGCTCGCGGCGGCCCGCGGCCTGGCACTGCGCTCCTCGCTGTCCGATCCCGCGCTCGCCTGCCGGACCGATGCGGGAAAGCTGCGGCAGGTGCTGGTGAACCTGCTCTCGAACGCGGTGAAGTTCACCGAGCGTGGCGAGGTGTCGCTCGCCGCGCGCACGGAGCCGCGCGACGAGCGCGCCGAGGACGTGGTGATCGAGGTGCGCGACACCGGCATCGGCATCGCGCCCGAGCACCTGGAGCGGATCTTCGAGCCGTTCTGGCAGGTGGAGCAGCACGTGGCGCGTCGCGCCGGTGGCACAGGTCTGGGTCTCAGTGTGTCGCGGGCGCTGGTGGAGTTGCTGGGAGGAAGGTTGGAGGTGTCGAGTCGAGTGGGAGAGGGAAGTGTGTTCGCGTTGAGGTTGCCGGGGGGTAGGGGGGCCTAGGACCTAGTCGCTAGACCACCATGAAACGCGTGTGGCGTGTGGGGAACTGACGGGCAGAGGAGGGAGGTACGGCGCGTGTGGGTTCGTGTGTAGGCGGACTCTCTCTACATCCGACCCTATTCGCGCTCTACCTCCCTCCTCT